>NZ_CALLZT010000134.1:0-9433 GCF_937858515.1 uncultured Gordonia sp.
GGAGTAGACGCAGCAATTGCCCTTGTCGCCGCTCAGTCCCAGCGCCGACGCCGCCTGCGGCCACGCCTGGGCCATCTCGAACTGCCAGTACGGCCAGGTGTGGGTGCCCGACGGCCGGTAGGCCGAACGGGCGGGCACACCCACCACGTTGAGTTTGACGGCGAACTGCTGGGTGGTGACGCGCGAGAGCACCTCGAGGCCGACGCCGGAGTAGTTGGTGGCCAGCAGCGGAATGTCCGAGGCCTGGTCGTGCGGACCGATCACGCCGTTGCCGGAGGAGATGTAGATGCTGGTTCCCTGCAGTTTGTCGGCGAGCACGTACGGATCGTGTTCCCGCCACGCGGGGTCGCTCGGCTTGCCGAACATCTTCTCCGAGTCGTAGGCGCCGCCGTCGCGCTGGGCGAATTGGATGGCCTGCGC
This sequence comes from uncultured Gordonia sp., assembly GCF_937858515.1. Lineage (NCBI taxonomy): Bacteria > Bacillati > Actinomycetota > Actinomycetes > Mycobacteriales > Gordoniaceae > Gordonia > uncultured Gordonia sp. The sequence continues at coordinate 421 of NZ_CALLZT010000134.1, forward strand.
CATGCCCGGCGAGCTGAGTTGCAGGATGCCCGAGAACGACGCCACGAACTTGTAGAAGCCGGGGTTGCGCGCAGCGAGCATCATCGCCGCCGAACCACCCATCGACAGGCCCATGATGCCGCGCACCTTGGTCGAGCGCCAGTCCTTCTCCAGGATCGGTGGCAGTTCCTTCATCAGGAAGGTCTCCCACATGTAGTGCTTGCCGCGGTCGGGCTGCTGCCAGTCGGTGTAGAAGCTCGACTCACCACCGACGGGCAGGACGACGTTGACGTTCTTGTCCTTGTAGAAGTCGATCACGTTGGTGTTGAGGATCCAGCCGCTCTGGTTGTCCTGGGCGCGCAGGCCGTCGAGCATGGTCAGCTGCGGGAACCTGGCGTTCGGCTTGGCATACCAGTCGCGGGCGAGCAGCAGCTGCACCTGGATATTGGTCTTCATCGCGGGCGAGTACACCCAGATCGCCACCCGGCGACTGCTGTACCAGTAGATGTTGGTGACCTTGACGCGGTCGTTGGTGGTTGCCGCCGGGGCGGGCACCTTCGTCGGCTCGGCGGCCGGTTTGCGGACTGCCTGGGGCGCCGGTTTCGGTGCGGGCCTGGCCGGGGTCACCTTGGCCGGTGCGGGTGCTGCCGGCGCCGCGTCCGCGGGTACCGTCCCGGCCACGAGACTCAGTGCGATAGCACCCGCACCGACCGCGGAAGCCGCGGCGACCCTCGTACGTCCCGAAGCCCGGCCGGCGCCACGCCGCGCCGCCCGGTTACCGATGCCGTCATCACCGCAGGCACCGCTACTGCCGTTGGTACCGCGCGCCGTTTGCCACATCGCTGATCTCCTCCGCCGGGCACGAACACATAAGTCACATTTGCACCACTGACCACAAATGTCTCAGGTGTTTCATACACTGCCCAGGCCGACAACGCACCCCCGCCACGCTGTGTCGCATGTGATCAATGTGATTTGTGATGCTCTTGTGACACCGATACACGAAAAAATCCCCCGATCCGCGCGAACGGATCGGGGGATTTCAGACGAGAGGCGCGGCGGTGCTACCTGAAGAAGCCGCGGTTCTTGGCGTCCCAGACCATGTCCTGCCAGTAGCCCCACGAGTGGGTGCCCATCGCGTAACTGCTCATGACGGGGACTCCGTTGAGGTTGGCGAACAGTTCGAACGCCTTGGTCTGGGTGAACGAGAGCAGCTCGAGCGGCGCTCCCTTGAACACGTCGTTGAACAGGCTCATGGAGCTGCTGCCACCGTCGAAGCTGTGCTGACCGACGATGCCGTTTCCGGAACCGACGTACACCTTCATGCCGCGCAGGCCTTGGATATTCCAGGCGGCGTCATTGCTGCGCCAGCGGGGGCTCCAGGGCGGTCCGAACATGGAGTCGACGTTGAACGGCGAGGGCGAGATGTCAAGCATCGACAGCCGGATCGCGGTGCGCATGCCGGGGGCGGTCATCCAGTTGTAGCCGGACAGCGAGGCGGCGCGGTCGAAGTTCTGCCGGTTCTGGGCGGCGATGGTCAGTGCGGCACCACCACCGGAGGACAGGCCCATGATGGCGTACTTGCCGTTGCCCACACGGAAGCCGTTGGCATCGAGCGTGCGGATGAGGCTCCTGGTGATGACGCAGCGCCACTTGTAAGTGAACGGCTGGGCGTTGAAGTTGGAGGGGGCATCCCAGTCGGCATAGAAGCTGGCCGGGCCGCCGACCGGCTGGACGACGTTGACGCCGGCGTTGACGAGCTTCTGGACGTTGGTGTTGATCTCCCAGCCGCTGTAGCCGTATTCGGCGCGCATGCCGTCGAGGAGGATGACGGTCTTGTAGTTGCCCTGCTTCTTCCAGGTGCGGACCTTCACGCCGTCGGCCTCACCGGCCGACTTGTTCTTCCAGGGACCGCTGGTGAAGTTCGGCATCCCGCAGCTGTTGATGCGGTATTCCTTGAACAGAGGGGTGTCGTTGATCCTGGCGCCGGCCTCACCTGCGGTTACGCCGACCAGCCCTACCGCTGTGGCCAACGACAGCAAGCCCACAAGTAGGCGGGACCGGCCTTTACGGCGCCCCGTGTGCTTTTCTGCACCTTCGCGCATCGACTACTACTCCTCATTTCGGGACCGGGCATCGGTGGTGTACCGATGACCCCGCCACCCTGCTTATGCGACAGCGGCGCTCACCACATAGATCGCTGCACATCTGCGTGCATGCATCGGTTGGCGAGCCTATTGCAAGCCGGGCAGGCTGACAAACGGTGTGATCTGTATCACTATCTCATAGCGATCACATCTGCTGTTCAGCCGACTCACAGTGGGACTGTCGTCAGTGTCCCCGCGAACGTTACCGATTCGAGATACGAAGACACAACTGTTCGGCGGCATCATTCGCAGATTCTCAGCCGGCCGTGGTCTCAGTTGCCGGTGTTGTCAGTTTCCCGGTGTTCTTCAGTCCGGTGTTCTTCAGTCCGGTGTTCTTCAGTTCCGCTGTTCTTCAGTTCCCAGGGCTGGGCGGGGTCAGCCCGCAGCGCAGGATCTCGTACTTCGGCTCACGCTGGATGCGGTAGCCGTTGAAGCGGTAGGCGTTCTTCAGGTTGTCGACGAACCGGTCCCACGTCCAGGTGCCTTCATAGGAGCGGTAACGCTCCTTGGTCTCCGGGCAGGTCAGCGCCACCTTGGCCTCGGCGACGGTGTCCTCGTCGAGGTAGCTGGGCAGTTCCGGCTTCTTCGACACCGCCCTGGCCTCGGCGACCACCCACTCCGACCGCAGGTTCTTGTCGTGCCCGATGCGGCCGTCGATGAGTCGTTCGGTGTGCGCGGCGAGCGGATAGGCCAGCCCCATCTGGTCGACGACGCGCACGTCGAGCGGCGCGTTCATGCTCGTCATTCCCAGGTTGAGGAAGTAGACGGTCAGCTTGCGCTTGGCCTCCGGCGTCGAGTCGGGCAGCGGCGCGACGTACCAGTCGTCGTAGTCGGACGACGGCAGGATGACCCCGCCCTGCCCGCGGTACTCCTCGATCCGCCGGGCCATCGCCCGCATGCGCGGATAGTCGAGATAGTCCTCCGCTGTCACCGGGTTCTGGATGCCCATGTTGGTGACGTAGAAGCGACGTTCGTCGACGATGCCGCTGCGGCCGATGCTCGTGCCGGCGTTCGGCAGGACCGTCGAGTGGTACAGACAGCCCCACACGAGGGTCGCGACCCAGATCGCCGCGAGCGCCACGGCCCCGCCGACGCGGATCCTGGCCCGGCGTGCGGCGGGCGCTCCGGCGGTGCCGCGCAACTGCGACCAACTCGCCGGGATCGTCACCGGCACGGTCATCAGCGGCAGCAGCAGCGTGAACATCGGGTTGAGCAGCACCCGGCCGTGCATGAAGTCGCCGCCCTGCCGCATCCAGTACACGGCACCGATGGCGCCGGCCACGACGACGGTCACGGTCACCCCCGTGGGCGACTGCAGCCGCGCCGACCAGCCGGCCGCCCGCTCCCGCAATCCGGTGACCTCACCTTGTACCGGGCCGCGCACCAGCCGGCCGTCGACGCCGAGCACCACGGCGACGACGATCAGCAGGATCAGCGGCAGCACCAGCAGGTACGGCGAGAACAGGTTGCCGACGTAGTCGAAGCCCTGCGCCCACTTGGAGCCGCTGGCGTCCTTGGCGACTGCCGGGTTGGGTACGAGCAGGGCGTAATAGCCCATCCGGAAGATCTGGTAGCCCACGGGCAGCACGCCGGCGACGACGACGATCCCGGCGCGTAGCCGCCACGACGCAGGTGCGGCCACCATCGCCAGCAGCACCAGCCCGCCGAGCACGGCCAGTTCGGGGCGGATCAGTGGGGCAAGGCCCGCGGTGAACGCGAGCCCCAGTGTGGCCGGGCTATTGGTGCGTCCCGAGGCGCTGCGAATATCCCCCCTCGCTTCGCTCGACCGGCCGCGTCTGCCCCACGCCACGAACTGACACCACAGCGCCGCGATCCAGAAGATGCACAGCCCGTTCTCCAGGCCGCTGGTCGCGAAGTCGCGGGCCGGTGGCACCGCGATGTAGACGATCGCGCCCAGCGGCAGCAGCAGCGTCCAGCCGGGAGCCGCCGACGATCGGTCACGCCCGATGCGGTCGGCGTACAGCCGGGCCGTGCCGTACATGGCTAGCGGGATGGCCGTCACCGACAGCACCAGCGCCACCCACAGCGCCACGTACTCGAGTTGGCCGTCGGTGATCCACGCCCAGAACCACAGCAGATACGTCCACGCGGTGGATGTGTTGGCCTCGACCCGCTCGCCCGCGTTGAACACCGGGCCGTTGCCGGCGAACAGGTTGCGCAGGGTACGCAGGACGATCAGGCCGTCGTCGGCGATCCACCTGCGCTGCCAGGCACCGATCGCGAAGAAGACGGTGACCCCGATCGCGCCGACGGCGAAGCTGACCGCGCTCACCCACTGCCGTGCGCCCAGCCCCTTGATGCGGGCGGTCACCCCGGTGTCGCGATCCTCGTCGTCGCCGAACAGGTCGGCAAGGCTCGCCGCCGGTGGGGCTGTTTTCTCAGAACGCCGTGTTCGTCTCTCAGAACGCATAAACCGCCACACCCACGCAGATGATCCAGGCAACCGCCAAGAACTGCAGGATGCGGTCGCCCAGGGCGATCTCTTCGGGTTCGCCCGCGGCACCGCCGTCGACGTCGACCGCGTACCGCAGGATCGCGACGGTGAACGGGACTATGGAGATCGAGTAGAAGACGTTGTCGCCGTGGCTACCGCCGGGGCCGGTGTCCAGCGCCCACAGGCCGTAGCAGAGCACCACCGACGTCGCCGACAGCGTCCACACGAACCGCAGGTAGGTAGCGGTATAGTACTCCAGCGACTTGCGGATCTTGGCGCCGGTTCGCTCGGCGTACACGAGTTCGGCGTAGCGTTTGCCGGCCGCCATGAACAGCGATCCGAATGCCATGACCAGCAGGAACCAGCGCGACAGACCCTCGGGCAGCTGCGCGGCCACACCACCGGCGATGGCCCGGATCAAGAAGCCCGACGACACGATGCAGATGTCGATGACGGCCTGGTGTTTGAGGCCGAAGCAGTAACCGAGCTGGATGGCGAAGTAGACGGCGATGGTGACCGCTGTCTGCCAGTTCGCCAGGAACGAAATACCGATCGCCGCGAGCGCGAGCACCGCCGCAAGCACGAATGCCAGCTTCTGCGGCACCACTCCCGCCGCGATCGGCCGGAACCGCTTGGTCGGATGGTTACGGTCGGCCTCGACGTCGAGGGCATCGTTGATCAGGTAGGTGGCCGAGGCGATCAGGCAGAACGCGACGAATGCGATGAGCACCCGCAGCATGGTGGCGCCGTCGGTGAGCACGTCGGTGCCCGCGGCCATCGGTGCGGCGAGGACCAGGACGTTCTTGACCCACTGCCGGGGCCGCAACGCCTTCACCAGTCCGGTCGCCAAGTTTTTCGGCGGGCCGAGCTGGGGGCCGTGCTCGATCGGTTCCTCGCTCATCGAAATGCTCGTCTCACTCCATGCCCGCGACGGTGCGGGCGATTCACTGCTGGGTCTGTCTCTCCGCGTTCGGTGCGCGAGTCACTCGGTGGGCGCACCCGATCGGTCCGGGAACAGTCTGTCACCTGCGACCACGGCCGCTGCGCTGACCGCTCCGATTCCGGCCCCGGCCAGCACATCGGTCGGATAGTGCACGCCCAGGACCAGCCGCGACAGCAGCATCGGCGGCACCAGCACCGCGGGCAGCGCGGCGGGCGGCAGACCCGCGGCCCGGCCGATCAGGATCGCGGCGGCCGTCGTCGACGTGGCGTGCGAGGACGGGAAGCTCAGCTTGGACGGGGTGCCCACACCGATCTCGATATCGGGATGGTTCGGTCGGGGCCTGCGCACCACCCGTTTGATGACGACGGACGCGGCGTGCGCACCGAACGCGCCGACACCGGCCTCGATCCAGCGGCGACGTGCGGCGTGATCGCCTTTCACGTGCGCGAGCGCAGCGCCCGCTCCGGCGATCGCGAGCCAGCCGAGGGAGTGCTCACCGAAATGGGACAGTCCGCGGGCGGACTCCCGGACACCCGGCCGGTGCGCCAGCGCCGACTGAATACCGACCAGGACGGCCGCTTCCCCTGTCGGGGCTCCCAGGTCAGTCGATTCCGAAGACATTCGCCCAGCTCTCCTTGCTCGTCAGGTCCGCATGCGCGCGGCGGTAGGCCTCGCGCATCTCGGGGAAGCGGTCCTTGACCTCTTTCACCAGCGCCGCCGACTCGCGGGCCAGCGCGATCATCTTGTCACGATCACGCTGCCGGTAGACCACCCCACGGCCGTCGGCTGTGGTCACGGTCACGCCGTCGACGCGGCCGAGGCTGAACCATCGCGCCTCGATGGGCGGGTAGTTGGCCTGCGGCACCTCGTGGTGACGGGGATCGGCCGGACGCAGATTGTTGCGCACCGCCCCGGCCAGGGCCTTCACCTTGGCGATCGGGTTCTTCGGTTCGTTGACTCCGAGATGGGTGGCCTCGCCGCTGGTGCGCGGCAGGTCCTGCGCCGACGGCAGCACGACGGCGTCGGGGAACTCCTTGCGCATCGCCGCCACCTTGGGCAGCGCGGTGGGCAGCAGGCTGCGGATGTGGTCGGGGCCGGCGAGGAAGTCGCGGATCGCCTCGTTCTGGATGGCGACCGTCGAATACTCCAGGCACAGCAGATGTTTGGCGGTCGCCTTGGCCATCGACTGCAGAATGCCGCCGATCGGACCGTCGTGATGGATGGAGGCGACCACGAGGCGGTTGCGCAGATGGAAGTAGGCCTGCCAGTCGATGGCGTCGTCCTTGTCGCTCCACGCCATGTGCCAGATCGCAATGCCCGGCACCGTCGCCGTCGGATAGCCGGCTTTGGCTGCGCGCAAGGCGAATTCCCAGTCGTCCCACTTGATGAACAGCGGCATCGGCAGGCCGATCTTCTCCGCGCATTCGCGGGGGATCATGCACATCCACCAGCCGTTGCCCTCAACATCGATGCGCCGGTGCAGATTCTTGGAGTTATCACGGTCGCGCAGTGGGTATTTGGCGAAGTCGTGGTCGTATTCGACGAACGGTGCCGCCGTCCACATGAAGGTGTGCCGGTCGATGGCCTCACCCATGCAGTGCAGGTGACTGCGGTCCTGCAGATTGAGCATCTGACCGCCGACGAGCATGGGGGACTTGGCGAATCGCGACAGCGCCAGGGCCCGCAGGATCGAGTCGGGTTCGATGGCGATGTCGTCGTCCATGTACAGCACGTACGGGCTGTCGGTCAGGCGCAGCGCCTCGTACATGATGCGGGCGTATCCGCCTGAGCCGCCGAGGTTTCCCTGGTCGAAGATGTGCAGCCGGTCGCCGAGCGCGGCGGCGGCGTCGGTGTAGCCGGGTTCGTCGACCACCTTGCGGGTGCCCTGATCGGGCATCAGCACGGCGTCGACGACTGCGTCGACGAGCGGGTCGGAGGTGAGCGCGGCGAGTGCGGCGACGGCGTCGGTGGGCCGGTTGAACGTGGGGATGCCGACGGTGACCCGTTTGGTCTCCTCGTCGGGGGTGGGTGCCTCGATCGCCGAATACCATCCGGCGGAGACGATTTCGGTGTCGGTGTCGGTGGTGAGGTCGAACCAGATCCAGCCGCCGTCCTCGAACGGGCCGAGGTCGACTTCGAGTTCGATGCTGCCGCGGCCGGATTCGTCGACAGGAATCAGTTCGCCGCCGATACCGATGCGCGCACCGTCGAACTTGGAGCGGTACAGGTCGATCCGGCAGGTGCCGATCACCTCCACGCGCAGCACCACCGACTCCAGGATCGACCACCGTCGCCAGTAGGCGGCGGCGAAGGCGTTGAAGTACGCCTCGAAGCTGACCTGCGAATCCGGGCCCAGCACAACGGAAGTACGGCTCGGTGAGTGCGCCCTTCGCGAGTTCCGCTCGTCCTCCACCAGATACAGCGACCGCACGTCGACGGGTTCGCCGGGACGTGGGAAGATGACCCGCTGCAGAAGGGATTTCGCCTTGCTCATCGGTTCGCAAACTCCTTCTTCCTCGGGCTGGTTACGTCATGCGGCAGGGTCACCGGACCCCTCGTGACCCTCGCTCGTTCCTCGCATCGGCCTCGGGGATCAAAATGTGTCCCCGACCTTCCCGCGCCTTGCAAACAGGGATCAAGATGTGTCCCCAACTTTCTTGACCCCCGAAGAACCGCAACACCGACAGTCGACGGCCACCTTCTTGACCCCCGAAGAACCGCAACACCGACAGTTGACGGCCACCTTCTTGATCCCTGAGGAGCCGAGCCGCTAGGCGAGGCGTCTCGAAGGGTCCGGTGAGTCGCGGCTCCCAAACCTGTCACCTCACTCATGCGCCCCCCACCAGCGCCGCGCCGTCACGCAGGTGCGGCGCGAGGGTGTTGTCGAACATGGTGAGCGCACTGGCGATGGCCATGTGCATGTCCAGATACTGGTAGGTGCCCAGGCGACCACCGAAAAGAACTCTCGCCGAGACGGTTTCGCCCTTGGCCAGGTCGCGGTAGGCCGACAGCATCGTGCGATCGTCCGGGGTGTTGATCGGGTAGTACGGTTCGTCGGATTCGCCTGCGGCGCGGCTGTATTCACGCATGATGACTGTCTTGTCGGCCGGGTAGGTATCGCGTTCGGGATGGAAGTGCCGGAACTCGTGGATGCGGGTGTACGGGACGTCGGCGTCGTTGTAGTTCATCACCGGCGTGCCCTGGAAGTCACCGGTATCGAGCACCTCGGTCTCGAAATCGAGTGTGCGCCAGCCGAGCCGGCCCGCGGAGTAGTCGAAGTAGCGATCCAGCGGCCCGGTGTAGACGACCGGCGCGTCCGGGCTCGCGGCCCGCAGGTCGTCGCGGACGTCGAACCAGTCCGTGTCCAGCCGCACTTCGATCTTCTCGTCGGCGGCCATCTTCTCCAGCCACGCGGTGTACCCGTCGACGGGCAGCCCCTCGTAGGTGTCGTTGAAGTAGCGGTTGTCGAAGTTGTAGCGCACCGGCAGC
>NZ_CALLZT010000135.1:0-6626 GCF_937858515.1 uncultured Gordonia sp.
CGGCGTGCGACGAACCGGAAGTAGGTGCCCGCCAGCAATGTCAGGCCACCACTGAAGAACATTGCGGTCACACCGGCCCACTCGACGCCCCTGCTGGAGAAGTGGGTGCAGATCGTGTAGACGACGCCTCCGATGAAGAAGAACGCGGTCAGGAGCTCAAAGATCCGGGCTTCGATTTTCATCCGTTGGCTCCGATCGTGCAGTTGGCGATCGTGGTGTTGTCCGCGTCGCCGAGATCCTTGGGAGTGTCACCGTTGGTCTTGCGCCGGGTTTCGAACGGCACCGTCGTGACCGATGTGGGCTGCTGGCATACGGACTCGAGTGCCTGGCCGGTGGTCCAGTCGGGGTTCTTGATCCGTGCCTGGATATAGCTGTCAAAGGTCTGCCGGCTCACCGCACGCACTTCGAAGTTCATCATCGAGTGGAACGTGCCGCACATTTCCGCGCAACGGCCGACGAACGCGCCTTCACGCTCGATCTTGGATACCTGGAAGCGGCTGTCGGAATGGTTCTGCTTGGGGAACGGCATCACGTCGCGCTTGAACAAGAACTGCGGAACCCAGAACGAATGAACGACGTCGGCGGACTTGATGTCGAACTCGATGCGTTCACCGACCGGCAGCACCAGGATGGGGATCTCCGTCGACGAACCGACCGTCTCGATCTTGTCGAAGTTCAGGTAGTCACGGATATCGTCATCGCGTCCGCCGGCGGGACCGGGCTTGTCCTCATCGGTCTTGTGCCCGTCGTGTTCGAGCTTCTCGGGGACCTGGACGTCGAACGGGGTCTTGTTCACGCCGCCCGAGGCACCCTTCTTGATCTCGTCGGGGTTGCCCTTGCGGTCGAGCAGGTCGAGCTTCTCACCGTTGGCCAGCGTGACCTGGTTGTAGCCGAACTTCCAGTTCCACTGGAACGCGGTGACATCGACGACGACCGCCGGGTTGTCTTCCTTCTTCTCCACGTCGTTCTGCACCACGACGGTGAAGTAGAACAGGATCGCGATGAGCACGAACGGGGTGGCCGTCAGGCCCAGTTCCAGCGGCACGTTGTAGCCGAACTGCCTGGGGAACTCGTCCTCACCGTCTTTGTGCCGGTGGAAAGTGATGGTCCAGAAGATCGCGATCCAGACGAGGAGACCGACGACCAGAGCGGCGATCACCGACCAGGTCCACAGCGCTTCCATGTCTTTTGCCTCGGAAGTCACTCCCTCCGGCCAGCCGAAACGCATCGCGTCGCGGGCATCGCACCCCGACAGCAGCAGGGCGCCGAGGCCCAGCGCGAACGCCGAACCCAGTCGCTTCGCATTTCGACCTGCAGATGAGACATGCCTCGCTCGGGGCCGTCCACCGTGTGCCAATTTCACGCCTTCCTGCTCGCTCGGGAAGCATTTTCCAGCTGTCCGAGTCGCCGTGCCACATGACCCGCGAGGTGCGTACACATCACGCTGCGCCGAGTTTTGGGCTCTCGGCACACCACAATTCTCGCACCTAGTACTACGCAGCGTAGACCAACCCGGCGAACCTTTCGTGATTGGGGCGGGTATGGCGCGTGAGTTGTTGATCCGCGCAGGTGAGACGGGGAGGGCCCGGGGCCCGGTTGCTTGGTTCGCCCGGTGTGGGAGGGGTCCGGGAGGGTGTCCGGCGACACCAGGGCCAGTGGCCGACACACCTGTTCGGCGTCGTCTGCGGCATACTCGACCCGTCGGAACTTCCGGTCGGATACGACCGGGCGCCCCCGATCTCCCGATACTCGACGTGACGTGAGGAACTGCCTGAATGTGTGGACTGCTCGGCCTTCTGACCTCCGACGGCACCGCCGCGGACGCGGTCGACCTCGTGGCATCGGCCACGCACTGCATGCGTCACCGTGGCCCCGACGAGCCGGGCACCTGGCATGACGAGCACATCGTCCTCGGTTTCAACCGGCTGTCGATCATCGACATCGAGACTTCGCATCAGCCGCTGCGCTGGGGACCAGCGGACAACCCGGACCGCTACGCAATGGTCTTCAACGGCGAGATCTACAACTATCTCGAGCTGCGCGCCGAGCTGGCCCGCGACGAGGGCGCGGTATTCCGCACCGAGGGCGACGGCGAGGCGATCGTCGCGGCGTTCCATCACTGGGGGCCGGATTCGGTGCGCCGGCTGCGCGGGATGTTCGCGTTCGCGATCTGGGACACCGCCGACAACTCGCTGTTCATCGCCCGCGACCCGTTCGGCATCAAGCCGCTGTTCATCGCGACCGGATCCGGGGGCACCGCGTTCGGCAGCGAGAAGAAGAGCCTGCTGGAGCTGATCGGCCGGATCGGACTCGGCGACGATCTCGATCCGCGGGCCATCGAGCACTACACGGTGCTGCAGTACGTTCCCGAGCCCGAGTCCCTGCACCGTTCGATCCGCAGGCTGGAATCGGGTACCTACGCGACCCTCAAGCCGGGTTCTCCGCCTTCGGCGCGACGCTACTTCGCGCCGCAGTTCGCGGTACGTCCGGTGACCGACGCGACCCGGCAGCAGCGTTACGACGACATCGCGCAGGCGCTGCGCGACTCGGTCGCCAAACACATGCGCGCCGACGTGACCGTCGGATCGTTCCTGTCCGGCGGTATCGACTCAACGGCAATCGCCGCGCTGGCCATCCAGCACAATCCGGATCTGATCACGTTCACCACCGGTTTCCAGCGAGAGGGCTATTCGGAGGTCGACGTCGCGGCCGAATCCGCGGAGGCCATCGGCGCCCGGCATGTGATCAAGGTCGTCGGACCCGACGAGTTCATCGCGTCGATCCCGGAGATCGTCTGGTATCTCGATGATCCGGTGGCCGACCCGGCGCTGGTACCCCTGTATTTCGTGGCCAAGGAGGCCCGCAAGCACGTCAAGGTGGTGCTCTCGGGTGAGGGCGCCGACGAGTTGTTCGGCGGGTACACCATCTACAAGGAGCCGCTGTCGCTGAGCACCTTCGACAAGCTGCCCGCCTCACTGCGCCGGCTGGCCGGCAAGGCCTCCGACCGTATCCCGGAGGGCACCCGCGGCAAGAGCCTGCTGCATCGCGGTTCGCTCTCCTTGGAAGAACGCTATTACGGCAACGCCCGCAGCTTCGACGACGCCCGTCTGCGGGCCGTCCTGCGCGACTACCGGCCCGAGTGGACGCACACCGATGTGACCGCGCCGATCTACGCACAGTCACGCGGCTGGGATCCGGTGGCCCGGATGCAGCACATCGACCTGTTCACCTGGTTGCGCGGCGACATCCTGGTGAAGGCCGACAAGATCACCATGGCCAATTCGCTGGAGCTGCGAGTGCCGTTCCTCGACTCCGAGGTGTACAAGATCGCCGAAACCCTCCCCTTCGACGAGAAGATCGCGCACGGCACCACCAAGTACGCGCTGCGCAAGGCGCTGGAGCAGATTGTTCCGCCGCATGTGCTGCACCGGCGCAAGCTCGGATTCCCGGTGCCGATCCGGCACTGGCTGGCCGGAACCGAGATGTATGACTGGGCCCACGAGACGATCGCCGCATCGCAGACCGACCACATCTTCGACAAGAGTGTGGTCGTGGCGATGCTCAATGAGCACCGCGACGGGGTCGTCGACAACAGCCGCCGGCTGTGGACGATCCTGATCTTCATGGTGTGGCACGCCATCTTCGTCGAGAAGACGCTGGTGCCGGCGATCACCGATCACGACTATCCGGTTCGCCTGTAGCCGTCCTCCCGGCCACGCACAGGGCCGCCCGTCGTACGTAGACGGGCGGCCCTGTGCGTGGATCGAACTGGATCGGAAGAACTACAGGACGGCGCCGATCTCGCCGGCCGCATCCTCACCGTAGGCACCCTTGATGCGGATCAGCGCAGAGTCGCGGTCCCACGACCAGTCCTGCGTCGAGACCGCTTCGAGGACCAGCACGGCAACCATAGAACCGAGCTGCGCGGCCCGTTCGAACGACAGTCCGTTGCTGATACCGTGCAGGAATCCGGCACGGAAGCCGTCGCCGACGCCGGTCGGATCGACCTTCGCGGTCTCGGGAACGACGTCGACGTGGATGCTCTCACCGTCGACGATGTCGACGCCCTTGCCGCCCAGGGTCGTGATTCGGGTGCCGACCATCGCCGCGACCTGGGCCTCGGACAGGCCGGTCTTCTGCCGCAGCAGGCCCCACTCGTATTCATTGGTGAACAGGTAGGTGGCACCGTCGATGAGTTCGCGGGCCTGGTCGCCGTCGAGCCGGGCGAGCTGCTGCGACGGGTCGGCAGCGAACGGCACCCCGGCCTCCCGGCATTCGCGGGTGTGCCGCAGCATCGCATCGGGGTCGTCGGCGCCGATCAGCACCAGTTCGGGGGTGCCGTTCTCGGCGAAGATTTCGCGCAGCGAGATCTCACGTGCCTCGCTCATCGCACCGGGATAGAAGGTAGCCAGTTGCGCCATCGCCTGGTCGGTGGTGCAGGTGAATCGTGCGGTGTGCCGGGTGTCGGAGACGCGCACCGAACCGCAGTCGACGCCGCTTCCTTCCAGCCACCGCCGGTAGTCGGCGAAGTCGGGGCCGACCGCGCCGACGAGCGTCGGGGTACCGCCGAGCTGCCCCATCGCGTAGGCGATGTTGCCGCCCACGCCGCCGCGCCGGACGACGAGGTCATCAACGAGGAAGCTCAGCGAGATGTGTTCGAGCTGATCACGCAGCAACTGCTCGGAGAACTTGCCGGGAAAGGTCATCAGGTGGTCGGTCGCGATGGACCCGCATACGACGATATTGACGTCCTCCCAGCCTTTAGCGGCCGGGATTCCTGCCACACCGCTACGCGGTGTCTCGGTGGGTTCCTGTTTCATTGAGGCTCACTTTCCGCTAGGCGGAAAGACTGACAGCCCCTCCGCAGGCGTTTAGCCACTCCGCACGTCCTGCGGCGTGGATGTTCTTGGCGGCGTTGAGGTCGCGGTCGTGAACCGCCCCGCACGCCGTGCATGTCCACTCCCGAATCGAGAGCGGTTTCGGGCCGTCCTGCACCCTACACGCCGAGCACAGTTGGCTCGACGGAAAGAAGCGGTCCACTTTGCCGAACACCCGGCCATACCGTTCGGCCTTGTATTCGAGCATCCCCACGAACTGCGACCAGCCCGCATCGTGCACCGACTGCGCCAGACGAGTCCGCGCCAAGCCTGTGACGCACAAATCCTCGACGAACACCGCTTGGTTCTCGCGGACAATCGTCGTCGACTCCTTGTGCGCCCAGTCTCGTCGTGAGTCGGCCACTCTGGCATGAACCTTGGCTACCCGTAGGCGTGCTTTGGCCCGGTTGCTGCTGCCCTTCTGCTTGCGCGACAGGTCCTGCTGCGCCTTGCGGAGCTTGCGCTCTGCCCGACGCAGAAACTTCGGAGCACCGATCACCCGACCGTCCGAGAGGACAGCAAAACTCGACAGCCCCAGGTCGATACCCACCTCGTCGGCTATCGGAGGCAACGCTTCGTCGTTCGTCTCCACCACGAACGACGCAAAATAGCGGCCCGCCGAATCCTTGATGACCGTGACCGACGACGGGACGGCTGGAAGCTCCCGTGACCACGCCACTGTCAGCTCGCCCACCTTGGCGACATACAGCTTCCGGTTGGACCGAACACTGAATCCATTGCGGGTGAGCCGAATCGACTGCCGAGTGTCCTTGCGGGACCGAAACCTGGGCGCACCGATCTTGCGACCCTTCCGCTTCCCACTCATCGAATCGAACCAGTTCCGGTATGCCCGGCGCGCGTCCTGGCACACCTGCACCAGCACCACCGACGCGACATCGCCCAACCACACCCGCTGCGGGGTTTTCTTCGCTTCGGTGACCACCAACTTCTGCACGTCGGTGTCGGAGAGCTTCACTCCCGACTCGTGCGCGACCTGCCGGGCTCGCAGGCAGTCGTTGAACACCACCCGCGCACACCCGAACGCCTGAGCCAGCCTGTTCTGCTGGCCGGGCGTCGGATAGATGCGGTACCGGTAACGCAACTGCACCACTCGAACATACCATCGACCTCACGTGCTGTGGTTGACAACGACCCGACAACTATTCCGCACACCCGTCACGCTGACCGGGCCGGCGATCGATCACGCTGCCCGTACCCGGCACCATGCAGGGCGTTGATGCGCTGACCCTGCACTGAAGGACCGGGCTTGCGCGCTACGTTCTCTCGTCACAAGGTCCCACGCCACCGGTCGGCAACGCACAACCGGCCGCACCCCTGCTCGGAAGGGGTGCGGCCGGTGGCCAAAACTTCAGTTGAACGAGTCGCCGCAGGCGCAGCTGCCCGTCGCGTTGGGGTTGTCAATGGTGAAACCCTGCTTCTCGATGGTGTCGACGAAGTCGATGGTGGCGCCCTGGACGTACGGCGCGCTCATCCGGTCGACGGACAGGGTGACGCCGCCGAAGTCGGCGGTCAGGTCGCCGTCCATCGAGCGATCATCGAAAAACAGCTGGTAGCGCAGTCCCGCACAACCACCCGGCTGTACGGCGATACGCAGCGACAGGTCGTCGCGGCCCTCCTGATCGAGCAGCGCCTTGGCCTTACCCGCGGCTGCTTCGGTCAGGATGACGCCGGTCGACGTGGCGGCGCCGGATTCGTTGGCAACGGTCATGTGCTCTGCTCCTCGTGCAT
>NZ_CALLZT010000136.1:0-6622 GCF_937858515.1 uncultured Gordonia sp.
GGCCGGGTCGAGCAGGCCGAGATGGAACGCACCTTCAACATGGGTGTCGGGATGGTGGCCGTTGTCGCTCCCGAGGACACCGACCGGGCGCAGGCCGTGCTCACCGCACGGCACGTCGCCAACTGGGTGCTCGGGTCGATCAAGACCGATCAGAGCCGTGGTCACGGCGGGCACGTCGAGTTGGTGGGGGAGCATCCGCGGTTCTGACGCCAAGTCACGCAGCACCCAGCTCCGGCGCCGAGACGCCGGGGTGGGTGCTGCGTGATTGTGTTTCTACCCGTGTGGGAGACGCGCCGATTGCGCGTCGAGCCTCAGGCTCGGCGCCACTCGTCTTCGTCAAGCCACTCATCCAAAGGATCCGGCCTTCTCGCCGAATCGCCCGAACCCGAGAGCTCGCGCTGCAAGCTGTCGAAGTCGGTATGGGGAGTTGAGTACTTCAGCTGACGAGCAACTTTCGTCTGCTTTGCTTTCGCCCGGCCGCGGCCCATTTGGGACCCCCTCGCACAATGACGGGGCGGCCAACGGTGTGGCGGCCCCGTTCTGTAGGTAGTGAATCTGTCGTGAGGCCCAGTCTAGCGCGCCCGCCCGGACAATGTTGATTCCGGATCGTAAGAGCGCGCCGAACGTGTCGCCCGGGGTGATCGAGTCACTGATCAGGCGCCGCCGCGCAGACGCTCGACGGCCGCGCGGCCGGCCTGCACTTCGGTGTCCGGGGCGATCGAATCGGGGTCGATGCTCGCCGCGGCACCACCGGCCGAGAGTTCGACGTCGGCGGCGATATTGCGTTTGACTAGGGCCAGCGCGATCGGACCGTACTCGAAGTGGTGGACCACCGTGCCGACACGGCCGACGGTGCGTGCACCCGCGGTCACCGGGTCGCCGGTGGCGGGACGTTCGTCGGCGCTGCCGTCGAGATGCAGCAGCACCAGCCTGCGGGGCGGTTTGCCGAGGTTGTGGACGCGGGCGACCGTCTCCTGGCCGCGGTAGCAGCCTTTGTCCAGGTGTACCGCGCCGAGTTGTTCGGGGCCGCCGATCCAGCCGGCCTCGTGCGGGATGGTGCGGTCGTCGGTGTCGGCGTCGATCTCCGGGCGCAACGCGACGACGCGCAGCGCGTCGTACGCCCAACTGCCGGCCATCTTCGCGCCGGTATCGGTGATCCGTTCCCACCAGTACGGGAGCAGGGTTTCCGGGACCAGGAGGTCGATGACGGGCAGCGGGGTGTCGGTGCCGCCGGGGAGGGCTCCGAGTGGGGGCATGCGGCGCCAGAAACCGAGCGGCTCGTCGTCATGATGGGCCTCAGGGAGGTCGTCGGCGGCGTAGACGGATGCGTCGGGATCGATGCGCAGCATCTCGGCGACCGGGCCGTTCAGGGCGCCGGGGCCGATGAGGGTGAGTACGCGCAGGTCGGGGCGGGCGACCGGTTCGGCCTTGGCCCAGAACACCATCTTCTTCAGGAACGTCAGCAGCGCCTGGCCGTGTGTTCCGGAGGTGTCGAGCCAGGTGACCTCGTCGATGTCGGTGAGGACGAAGTGTTCTTCGACACGGCCGTTGGCGTCGAGGGACAGGTTCTCGGCGCTGCGGCGATCCGGAAGATTTGCGATGTGCTGACTGGAGATGGTGTGCAGCCAGGTCAGCCGTTCGTCGCCGGACAGTTCGATGACCGATCGATCGGAGCGGTCGACGACGATCACGCCGGTGGTCGCCGCGCGTTGCTCGCCGAGTGGGTCGCCGTAGTGCCAGGCGGTGGCGGGAATGCCCTCCGGCGGAGCCGTGGGTGCGGGGACCGCCCCGATACCGCTGTACCTGCTCAGAATCGGTGAGGGGCTCACCCGATCGATCCTACCCACGACGCCCATGCCCGGTCCTATCTCCGGCACCCGTGTCTGTGACACCCGTATCGTCGGGGCCGGTGGAATGGTGATCGTGGGATTCTGAGTAGGTGACTGACCGGGTGCTGGTGTCCTTCGATGGCGTCGTTCGCGACCCCGACCTGCCGTTGCTGCACGCCGACGACCTCGGTGCGGTGCGCGGGGAGGGGGTGTTCGAGACGATGCTGCTGCGGGGTGCTCGTGTGCGAAAGGTCGGACTGCATCTGGATCGGCTCGCTGACGGCGCACGTCTGCTGGGTTTGCCTCCCGTCGATCGGGCGGCCGCGGCCCGGGCCCTGGACATCGCCACCGGCGAATGGGTCCGGCTCCGCGGTGAGGACGAGGCGATGGTGCGACTGGCGTACTCGCGGGGCCGGGAGTCGGCTTCAGGCGATGGCCCGACCGGATATGTGACCGTCGCGGCGGTCCCGGAGCGGATCGTCGCGACGCGTATCTCGGGGGTGCGGGTGATGACGCTCGATCGTGGCTACACCACCGACTTCGGCGGGCGCGCGCCCTGGCAGTTGCTCGGCGCCAAATCCTTGAGCTATGCCACCAACATGGCCGCGGTGCGGTACGCGAACCAGCGTGGCTTCGGGGACGTCGTCTACGTGTCCGCCGACGGCTACGTGCTGGAGGGTGCGCGGGCGTCGGTGATCGCGATGACCGGCCGCAGCCTCGTCACACCGCCGGCGCAGGTGGGGATTCTCCCGGGCACGACGCAGCGGGCGATCTATGCCGAAGCACTGCGATCCGGATGGGCGGCGACGACGGGGATGCTGACCGTCGGCGATCTGTGCGCTGCGGACGCGGTGTGGCTGGTCAGCAGTGTGACATTGGCCGCGCGCGTGACCGCGATCGACAGTACGGTGATGACAACCGCTGACGGGGGCGATTTTCCGGACCTGGTCGACCGGGCCGTCGACTGCTGACGGCTACCACGTCGGTGGCGGTCATCACAGGGTATTTCAACTCAATTGGGCCTTAGGTCGCTGTCCGGGAAATCAGGCGCGGCGTAGCGTCGGCACTATGCTTACTACCGGTCGTAGTAGTGAGTCAGCCCTGTAGTGAGTCAGCCCTTGCGCGCCCCGCGGGTGCGCCGACGTCAAGTAGAGGCCCATGAACGCACTGGACGTGTCTCGATGGCAATTCGGGATCACCACCGTCTATCACTTCGTTCTCGTCCCGCTGACCATCGGCCTTGCGCCGATGATCGCCATCATGCAGACGGTTTGGTACAAGACCGGTAACGAACAGTGGCTGCGGGCCACCAAGTTCTTCGGCAAGCTCTTCCTCATTAACTTCGCGCTCGGCGTCGCCACCGGCATCGTCCAGGAATTCCAGTTCGGCATGAACTGGAGCGAATACAGCCGGTTCGTCGCCGACGTGTTCGGCGCACCGCTGGCCCTCGAAGGTCTCGTCGCGTTCTTCCTCGAATCCACCTTCATCGGACTGTGGATCTTCGGGTGGGAGCGGCTGCCCCGCAAAGTGCATCTCGCGTGCATCTGGCTCGCCGCGATCGGTGTCAACGCCTCGGCGTACTTCATCATCGCCGCGAACTCGTGGATGCAGCATCCCGTCGGTGTGGCCTGGGACGACGAACGCGGCCGCCCCGCGATGAACGACTTCTTCGCCGTCCTCACCAACAACACGACGCTCGCGGCGTTCCCGCACGTCATCGCGGGTGCCTGGCTCACAGCCGCGACATTCGTCGCCGGCATCGGCTGCTGGTGGATGGCGCGCAACTCCTGGCGCGCCCGCAAGCTCCGCGCTGGACAGGAAGTGCCCGACTCGGTCTCGCCGAGTCACGTCGGCGCCACTGCGGACCAACTCGACGACGACGCCAAGAAGCTCTGGCGGCCCGTCACCCGGTTCGCGCTGTGGATGACGATGGTCGCCGGCGTGGCCGTGATCATCAGCGGTGACTTCCAAGCGCAGATCATGTTCAAACAGCAGCCGATGAAGATGGCCGCCGCCGAATCGCTCTGCGTCACCGAGAACGGCGCGAGCTTCTCGGTGCTGTCGATCGGACGGCAGAACAACTGCGCCAACATCCACCACGTCATCCAGATCCCCCGGATGCTCTCGTTCCTGGCCGACCACACCTTCGACAGCGAGGTCAAGGGCGTCGAAGAACTGCAGGCGCAGTATCAGAAGGCGTTCAACGCGCCCGGCCAGAACTTCGCGCCCAACCTGTTCGTCACCTATTGGGGTTTCCGTGCCATGATCACCTGGGCGGCGGGATCGGCGCTGCTCGCGCTTGCCGCGCTGTGGCTGACCCGAGACGGCCGGGTCATCGGATCACGCAAGTTCGGGCTGTTCGCGCTCTGGATGATCCCGACGCCTTTCCTGGCCAACGCGTCGGGCTGGATCTTCACCGAAATGGGCCGGCAGCCGTGGGTCGTCGCCCCCAACTGGGAGGACGATCTCGATCCGCTGCGCATCTCGATGCTGGTGCACGACGGTGTGTCCAACCACGTCGCGGCGACGGTCTGGACCTCGCTCATCGTGTTCACCCTGCTGTACGGGGCGCTCGGCGTCGTGTGGTTCATGCTGCAACGCCGTTACGTCATCGAAGGCCCGGCCACCTACGACGCCAGGCCACCCGGTCACAGCGACGGCGACGCCGATTCCGATGAACCCAAGCAACTCTCGTTCGCGTACTAGGGAGCGGAAAAGATGAGTCTCGAAAACTTCTGGTTCCTGGTCATCACGATCCTGTTCATCGGCTACTTCGTCCTCGAAGGATTCGATTTCGGTGTCGGGATGCTGATGCCGATCCTCGGTCGCACCCACACCGGCGGCGACGCGCAGGTCGCGCCCGACGCTCCCGAAGCCGACCCCGACACCCGGCGCCGCGTGCTCCTGAACACCATCGGACCGGTGTGGGACGGTAACGAGGTGTGGCTGCTCACCGCGGGTGGCGCGCTGTTCGCCGCGTTCGGCGGGTGGTACGCCACCATGTTCACCGCGTTCTATCTGCCGCTGCTGATCATCCTGGTGGGCCTGATCGTGCGGGTGTGCGCCATCGAATGGCGCGGCAAGATCAACGACCCGCGCTGGCGCATGTGGTGCGACGTGGGCATCGGCCTCGGTTCGTGGATCCCGGCCCTGCTGTGGGGTGTGGCGTTCGCCAACGTGGTGCGCGGGCTGCCCATCGACGCCGACGCCCAGTACACGGGCGGTTTCTTCAACCTGCTCAATCCGTACGCGCTGCTCGGCGGCGCGACGACGCTGCTGGCGTTCCTCACCCACGGCGCGGTGTTCCTCGGCATGAAGACCACCGGGGTACTGCAGCGTGACGCCATGGACCTGGCGGCGAAACTGGCGATCCCGACGGCTGTCGTCGCCGCGGTGTTCCTGCTGTGGACCCAGTTCTCGTACGGGTCGGGCTGGACGTGGATCGCCGTGATCGCTGCCGCGCTGGCCGCCGTCGGAATGGTCGTGGCCACCTCGCTGCGCCGGGAAGGACTGGCGTTCGCGGCCACCAGCGTCGCCATCATCGGAACCGTCGCCACCCTGTTCGGCTCACTGTTCCCCGACGTGCTGCCGTCGACCACCGACGAGGCCTACAACCTCACCGTTGCCAACACGTCATCGAGTCACTACACGCTCACCATCATGACCTGGGCGGCCGCGTTCATCACGCCCGTGGTGATCGGGTATCAGGCGTGGAGCTACTGGGTGTTCCGGCAGCGGATCTCCACCGCACAGATCCCCGCGCACACCGGCTTGCCGTCGCTCAAGGTCAACGCGGGGGTTGACTCCCGGAGGTGAGCACAACCGACACCGGGCGCGTCAAGAGTCCGCCCGTCGACCCGAGACTGCTGACGTACTCGCCGGCGAGCCGCGTCTACATCGTGGTCACCGCGCTGCTGGGTTTCGGGACCGTCGTCGCGATCATCGTCTCGGCGGCGATGACCGCGTCAATCCTGTCCGAACTCGTCGTCGATCCGTCGCGGCGGTCGCTGTCGGTGCAGGCCACCCATCTTGTGGTGCTGGCATGTGCGCTGGTGGCGAGGGTGGTGATGACGTTCGGGCACGACCGGTACGCGCATCGGGCGTCGGCGCGGGTGATCGCGCAGTTGCGGGCGCGGGCGCTCGATTCGCTGACCGATCCGTCGCGGACGCCGCCGCGCGAGTTGCTCGGGCGGCGTGACGACGCGTCGACGGTGCTGTTGCGGGGGTTGGATGCGCTTGCTCCGTACCTGTCGGGGTATGTGCCCGCGCTGATCCTGACGATGACCGTCACCCCGACCGTCATCGTCGTCATCGGGCTCACCGACTGGCCGTCGGCGCTGATCATCGTGATCACCTTGCCATTGATCCCGCTGTTCATGATCCTTGTCGGACTGATGACGCGGGACCGTACCGAACGGAAGCTGGCGACGATGTCGCGGCTCACGGCACAGACACTCGATCTGATCGCCGGGTTGCCGACGTTGCGGGCACTCGGGCGCGCACAGGGTCAGGCTGGGCGGGTCGCCGAACTCGGCGCGGCGCACCGGCGGTCGACGATGTCGGCGCTGCGGGTGGCGTTCCTGTCCGGGGCGATTCTCGAGCTGCTGGCCACCCTGTGTGTCGCGCTGGTGGCTGTGGGGATCGGGGTGCGGCTCGTGCACGGGGACATGAGTCTGTATGCGGGGGTGCTGGCGCTGGTGCTCGCGCCCGGGGCGTATCTGCCGTTGCGGCAGGGGGGGGGGGAGGTTCCCCGCTCCCGTGGTGGGGGGGGCGCGGCGGAGGGCGCGGTTGGG
>NZ_CALLZT010000137.1:0-8349 GCF_937858515.1 uncultured Gordonia sp.
AAGTCGACACCACCCGTTGGCATTCCAACATCAAGCAGGTCGCCGATGCGTTCGGGAGCAACACCACCTCGCTGCGCTCCATCGTCGACGGGCTGGATTCGGTGTCGGAGGTGTTCGCCAAGCAGCGCACCCAGGTCCACCAGATCACCCGGCTGGCCGCGGACTACCTGAACACCTTCAACACCAATCGGGACTTCGTATTCGATCTGGTCAGGAAGATCGATACCGTCGTCACGACGTATCACATCAATTCCGCCGGATTCAATTACGCCTACTACCTGTTCTCCAGTGTGCTTTACCGGGTTGGGCCCTCGATCCGGTTGTATCTGGTCAACAGCGACCAACTGGCTCCGCAGATCCATTCGATAATTGCCGATATGCGCAAGATCGTCAGCGAATTCGAGCCGACCATCACCGGATTGCTGGCTCTCAAGGACAAGCTCATGGCCGGACTCACACCGGAGAACCTGCGCCAGTTGAAGAACGGGCAACTGTCCCTGGGCGGCCTGTGCATCCCCGTGCGCGGGAGGAAGTGCTGACATGACACCAGACAGTAGGACCGACACCGGCAACGCGAGCGCGGGTCGCAAGAAGCCGATGCTGATCGCGGTACTGGCCATCGTGGTCATCACGGCGATCATCGGTGCCGTGGTCGGCCGGGGGATCAGCTCGGGCAGCTCCACGGTCGACGGTGCGCAGGGCGGCGACGGTTTCTGCGCCAAGCTCAACGACGTGATCGGCCTGTACAAGGGAAACCCGGTGACCCAGATGGGATTTCGGGTCGGCAAGGTCACCGCGGTCGAGAATATCGGTTCGCAGGTGAAGGTGACCTTCTCGCTGGACTCCGGACGCGCCTACCCGGCGGACGTCACCGCGGTCACCCGCTCGAAGTCACTGCTCGCCGACCGCAGCCTCGAACTGGTCGGCAACTACGCCGGCGGTCCGACATTGCAACCAGGCCAATGCATCAACAAGTCCTTCACTCCCAAGAACATCAACGAGGTCGCCGGATCGGCGTCGGACTTCCTGCGGGACCTGTCCGACAACGGCGGACTCGATCTGCAGAAGGCCCTCGACGGTGCCGACACCGCATTCTCCGGTACAGGTGCCAAGTCCCATTCGATGTTCGAGAACGCGGCCAAGGCGGCTCGCGATCCCGACGGCTTCACCGCCGATATCGGTTCGGCCATCCGGGACATGGCTCCGCTGACCACCAGCGCGCTGAAGAACTGGGACACGATCCTGTCGATCACCGGGCAGGCGCCGACCGTCGCCGGCCTCGGCACCGACCTGTTCTACTACGTGGCCCGGTTCTGCCGCGGTATCGGCTGGGCGATCGCGGTGATGTACGACATCTGGACCAATTACGGCAGCGAGCTCAAACCGCTCATCCTGGGTCTGGCCCCGCCGGAACTGCGCGACATCGCCAAGAACCGGGCCCCCTACTGGGCGCGGGACCTGTCGAATCTGTCGCCGGCGATCGCCGACGCGCTCAAGCAACAGACATCCACCACCGGTGGCCTGTCGATCCCGTATTCGACGCCGGCGTTCAAGCTCGACAAGCGTCAGTGCGCGGCCGCGGGCAATGCGTGCGATACGAAAACGGGCAAGGTGGATGCGACCAACCTCGTGACCCTCGTCTTGCAGAAGGCAGGAATCCGATGAACGACAATTCGCGGCGAATCGCCCGGATCATGGTGGCCCTCGGTATTGTCATCGCCGCGCTCATGGCGACGAGCGGATGTGCGCTGAGCCCCAACCGGCTGCCGTCGGTGAAGGCCGGCGTCAGCAACGACTACGAGGTGACGCTGAAGTTCGCCAGCGTGCTCAACCTCCCCACCGGTGCCGACGTGATGATGAACGGCCTGCAGGTCGGTCGGGTCACCGCGCTCAACGAAACCGCCGACGGCGTCGACGTCGTCGTCGGGCTCACCAAATCCCGTCCTGTACCGGCAAACTCGTCGGCCGTCATCCGCCAGAACACACCGCTGGGCGACACCTATCTCGGGCTGACCCCCGACACGAATGCGGTGACCACCGAATACCTGCGTGACGGTTCGGTCATCCCGCAGGAGCGCACCACGTCGCCGCCCACGCTGGAGGACACGATCGCGGTCCTGGCCTACTTCGTCAACGGCGGCACCATCCAGAAGGTCCAGGACACGATGGGCACCCTCAACAAGGTGCTGCCGAAGGTCAAGGACGTGCGCAGGCTGGCGACCACGGTGGCCAAGGACCTCGATGATCTGGCCGACAACACCGACGAGATCGACCGGACCCTGACCGGGCTCGACAATGTGGCCAAGTCGTTCCCGGCGAGTGCCACCTACATCGAGCACGTGTTCTCCGCCGGCGGTGTGCACTACTTCGAGACCGTGGCATACACACTGCTGCGCCACATCGCCACACTCCTGCCGTCGGTGGGCAAGGTGTTCACCGGTGGTCTGTGGGCCTCGCCGCTGCTCAATTCGCTCGCCGACACCCTCGAAACGGCCAAACCGATGTGGCCGGCCGGTGACGGAACGCTCAAGGCCACCAACAGCTTCCTCGGTGACACCCTCCTGCCGTTCCTGAAGAATCCGAAGGTGACGGTGACGTCGGTGAAGGCATCGGGGAGCAACAAACAGCTGCTGGGCGACACCATCACAGTGCTGCGGATTCTGGGGGTCTTGCAATGATCACGAAGACTCGGGTGTCGGTGGTGGCCATGCTGGTCATCCTGGGGGTGTCGATCGCGTACATCTTCAATGTCGGCCTGCACATCAAGACAATCGGTGCCAAACACGCCACGATCACCGTGCCGGACACCAACGGAATCCTGGTGGGTTCACGGGTTCTGTTGCGGGGCATCGAGATCGGTCACGTCACCGATATCTCGCAAAGCGTCGAGGGGGCCCGGATCACCTGGGACTACGACAAATCGACGAAGATCCCGCTCGACAGCCGGTACCGCGTGGACAACCTGTCCGCGCTGGGGGAGGCCTATGTGTCGGTGTTGCCGGCAGTGGCGACCGGTCCGTATCTGCAGAACAACGCACGGGTCGATACCGGCCATGTGGAAGTGACCTCGACCTTCAAGGATCTGTCCGAGCAGGTCACCAAGATCCTCACCCAGGTGGACGCGGACAAGGTAGCTCGGGTGTTCCGCGAGCTTGACGCGGGTCTGCCGGAGAACATCGAGGTGCTCGATGACCTCAACAAGGTCGGCACCCTGCTGACCAAGGAACTCCTGCGCAACCAGGATTCACTGCGGACCCTGTTGCAGACGATGCAGCCGTTGCTGATGCGCTCGGGTCCGCTGCCCAAGGATCTGGCGGAACTGACACCCAAGGTGTTCGATTTCACGGCGTTGTTCAGTTACATGATGCACGGTGTCAAGGACGCGATCGACTGGTCGGGGCCGATGGTCGTCGGTATCAACAACGGTGCGACGCCGTTGGTCGCGATGCTGCAGGAGTTCCTCGACACCAGTTCCGGCGACATCAAGGTCATCGGCGACAATCTGCTGCCGCTGGCCACGGCTGGTGCGGCGTCGCTGCGCACCGTCGACACCGGCAAACTGCTCGATCAACTCATCGCCTCCGCCAACGGAGGTGCCCTCACCATCCGAATCAGCCCGCCCAATAAGACAGGAGGTCGCTGAGATGAGTGCTGCGACCGACACCCGCTCGTCCACACCCGACGACGACGGCGCCGCCCCGACCAGTTCTGCGGCAGACAGTTCCGGCGACGCGAAATCGGAATCGGCGGGTACGGAAAAGCCGGTGAGTCAGGAAAAGGACTCTGCCGGCCGTGGGCGGGGCACAGTGACCCTGTCGGTGCGGACGTTGCTCATCGGGCTCGGTGCGGCGGCGGTCGTCATCGCCGGCGCCGTGCTCATCTGGCTCGTGGTGGACAAGGCGGGTCAGATCGACGATCTGAATTCGGCCGCCAAGGACAAGGCACACGCCGAGCAGGTGGCACTCGACTACGCCACCGGTGCGGCGAACATGAGCTACGAGGACACCCAGGGCTGGCTGACGCGGCTGACCGACAACACGACGCCGGAGCTGTCGGCCAAACTGCGCAACGCCGCGAGCCAGATGGAGCAGTTGCTGCGTCCCATGCAGTGGTCGTCGACCTCGACGCCGATCACCGCGAAGGTCGAATCGGTGGACGGCAATGTCTACCAGGTGGACGCCTTCGTTCAGATCGTGACCAAGAATGTGCAGACTTCGGCGTCGGGTATCGACACCACCGCGACGTACAAACTGACGATCGACAAGGACCAGGGCTGGAAGATCACCGCCATCACCAGCAACGGCACCAATTTCGACGCAGACGGTGCCAGTCCAGAAGGCAACAACACAGAAGGCAACAACGCAGGGGGAAGTGGCGCGGGCACCGCCGGCGATCAGAAGCAGCAGGCACCGAAGCAGTCGACCCCGGCTGGGCAGAACGCGGGCGGGCAGAACGCGGGCAACTGAGCCCGCCCGGCCTCTCACATATCTAAATGAATTAGATTAGTGAGAGTTCCGGCGCGATGTTCGGGTGCGCTGCACAGTGATGGAGGAGAGATCCATGAGCCTGGACCCACGAACCCCGGTGCTGGTCGGCGGTGGCCAGATCAACGGCCACGACGGCGCGGAGCCGGTCGATCTGATGGCCGCGGCGGCCCGCGCGGCGGCCGCGGAGGCGGGGTCGGAGCGGCTGCTAGAACAGGTGGACACGGTGTGGGTCGTCAGGTTGTTGTCCTGGCGTTATCGCGACCCCGGACTGCTGGTGGCCGAGCGTGTCGGCGCCGCGTCGAGCCTGCGCCGCACCGGCTACTCGGGTAACGGTGGCAGCACCCCGCAGGTGATGGTCAATGCCGCCGCGGCCGACATTCTGGCCGGCCGGGCCGACGTCGTCCTGATCGGCGGCGCCGAATCCTGGCGCACCCGGATGAAGTTCAGTGCCGCCGGTGAGCGTCCGGTGTGGACCAAGCAGGACGAGTCCGTCTTGCCGGCGCCGATCATCGTCCCGGATGTGCCGATGGAGGCCGAGAGCGAGCGGCGCGTCGGTATCGACCGGCCCTCTTACGTGTATCCGCTGTTCGATCAGGCGCGCCGGATCTCGGCCGGTCAGTCCATCGCCGACCACGCGCAGGAGATCGGGCGGCTGTGGTCGTCCTTCAGCAGGGTCGCGGCCGGCAATCCGCACGCATGGGTGCGCAAGGAATACGGTCCGGACGAGCTGATCACTCCGTCGCCCGGTAACCGGATGATCGCCTCGCCGTACCCCAAGCTGCTCAATTCGAACAATATGGTCGACCAGGGCGCGGCGCTGCTGATGTGTTCGGTGGCGAAGGCTCGTGAACTCGGCATCGATCCGGCGACGTGGGTGTTCCCGCATGCGGGAACCGAAGCCCACGACACGGACGCGATCGCGGCTCGCGGGGCGCTCGACCGCTCGCCGGCGATCAGGATCGGTGCGCGCGAAGCACTCGCCGCGGCCGGCCTGGGCATCGGCGATATCGAATTCATCGACATCTACTCGTGTTTCCCGTCCGCGGTGGCCGTCGCGGCGGCCGAGATCGGTCTGCCGCTCGACGATCCCGCGCGCCCGCTCACCTGTACCGGGGGGCTGACCTTCGCCGGTGGGCCGTGGAACAACTACAGCACCCATGCCATCGCGACGGTGACGACGCGTTTGCGGGAAAATCCGGGTTCGTACGGGCTGGTGACGGCCAACAGTGGTTACCTCACCAAACATGCCTTCGGGATCTACGGCGCCACGCCGCCGGCGGAGCCGTTCGCACGCCGGGACGTCCAGGAACTCGTCGACGCCGAGCCGGTGGCCACCGAGCTGGTCTCGTACGCGGGTGCGGCCCGCATCGAATCCTGGACCGTGGTGTACGGACGGGACGGGCTGCCCGAGAAGGCTTTCGTGGCCGCCGCCCCCCGGGACGGGGAGCGCGCGCTCGCCGTGGTGACCGGGGCCGACGACGTCGCGGTGTTGGCCGCCGAGGATGTGGCGGGACGGTCCGTGACCATAGGTGAGGACGGCGGCGCGGTCCTCGGTTGCTCGAATTAATCTAATTACGTAAGGTTTAACCAATTGTGACCGATGCGGGATGGTGGTCGAATGACAAACGATGACAGTGTGAACGAGGAGTTCGGGCAGTTGTACGCCCGGCATGTGGCCGGTGTCGCGGCCGGTGACAACAAGGCGGTGCTCGCGGACATGGTGCAGGCCAACCTGCCCACCGTCTTCTACGGCGTAGACGTTCCACGGGGCGCGATCGACTCCTATGAGATCGTCGGGATCCGGGCCGACGGCGACCGGATGGTGGGCGAGACGATCTACCGTACGGCGTCCGGGGTGATCGGGCTGCGGTCGATCTGGGAACGGCACGGCGACAGCTGGCTCGCCGCCGAACTGGCGAACTTCCCTGTCGCCGAAGGAGTTACGTCATGACCGCCGAAGTGCCCTGGGGTCCGATGGCCGACGGTCTCGACCAGCCGTACTGGGACGGGCTCGTCGCCGGCGAACTCCGGCTCCAGCGCTGCGCGGACTGCCGCAGCTGGATCTGGGGACCGCAGTCGGTGTGCGCGCAGTGCCACGGATTCGACATCGATTGGGAGAGTGTCGAAGCGGCCGGAACGATCTACAGCTGGAGCCGCAGCTGGTACCCCTACATCAGCGAGCTCGGTGGCGATCTGCCGTACATCAGTGTGCTGGTGGAACTTCCGCATGCCGGCGGCCGCCGGGTGCTGGGCATGCTCGTCGATGATCCGCAGCGCACGCCGAAGATCGGGGATCGGGTTGTCGGCACGGTACGCACCCGGCCCGGTGAACCATGGCCGCTGCTGCGCTGGACCAGGGAAGAAGTGGCCGCATGACCCGCGGAATCAGGGGCGCGAGCGCCGTCGTCGGCGTTGCCGAAAGACATTACCGCCGTGGACAATCTCCCGACAGTGAGCAGGTGATGACGCTTCACGCGATCCTCGACGCCTGCGCCGACGCGGGTGTGTCGCCGCGCGAGATCGACGGATTCGTCTCGTACGCGGGCGGATCCAACGACGGACCGATCCTCGGCGACGCCCTGGGCATCGACGAGCTGCGCTGGTCCAACATGATGTGGGGCGGTGGCGGTGGCAGCGTCGCCGCGGCGATCACCAACGCCGCCACCGCCATCGCCGGCGGGCAGGCCGATGTGGTGGCCGTGTACCGCGCGATGTCGCAGGCCGATACCGGCCGCCTCGGCTACGCCAAATACCACTACGGGCCGCACTTCCTGGCGCACGGCGTCGGCTCGCCCGCGCAGATCTGCGCCATGCGCACCCAGCGGATGCTCGAACACGACGGCGTGCCCCGTGACGCGCTGCGGGCACTGGTGCTGGCGGCCTACCAGCACGCGCAGCAAAATCCGACCGCGCAAGCCTACGGCAAGCCGCTCGACGAGGACGCCTACGAGTCCTCGCGGCTGATCGCCGAACCCTTCCACCTGTTCGACTGCTCACGCGAAAGCGACGGCGCCGTGGCGCTGATCCTGGTATCGGCCGAGCGCGCCCGTGATCTGCGGCCCGACCCGGTGTACGTGCTGGCCGGTGCCCAGGGATCACCCGGCGGATACTGCGAGGGCATCGACAACGACGTGCAGTACTCGACGGCCGGATTCGGCCCGGCGAACAACGGTAAACCCGGTGTGGCCGAACGACTCTGGCGGTCGGCAGGGCTGGGGCCGAACGACGTCGACGTCGTGCAGGTGTACGAGAACTTCTCCGGACCCGCTGTCGCCGCGCTCATCGACCACGGGCTGTGCCCACCCGGCGAGGCCGCCGGCGGGGTGCTCACCGTCGAGAACCTCACCGCCCCATTCGGAAAGCTGCCCGTCAACACCAGTGGCGGCAATCTGGCCGACGCCTTTGTCAACGGACTCAACCTGGCGGTGGAGGCCGTACGGCAGATCCGCGGCACCTCCACCAATCAGGTTGCCGGGGCGCGGACTTCGCTGTTCATCGGCGGACCGATGGCGCCGCTGGTGTCCTCGGTTCTGTTCAGTCACCCCGATGTCCTCCGGTGAGTCCCGCAGTCAGCCCGGATCGTAAGGAGCACAACATGATCAACCGGCCACAACTGTTCATCGGGGGAGCCTGGACCACCCCGTCCACCTCCGCGCACCACGACGTGATCGAGGCGGCCACCGAGAAGCCGCTGGGAACCGTCGCACTGGCGGCGCCCGCCGATATCGATGCGGCGGGGCAGTCCGCCCCCACCGCATTCGCCCGCCCCTGGCGCCGACCGACCCCCGCCGAGCCGGCCGACGCCCCCGCCCCCCTCGGCCGAGGCTGCCGCAAGGAGTTTCGCGGTTCCTGAAGGGGAATC
>NZ_CALLZT010000138.1:0-36758 GCF_937858515.1 uncultured Gordonia sp.
CGGATCGGCGACATCATCGGCATCGCCTTCCAGGTGTCCGACGACATCATCGACATCGCGTCGGCCACCGGCGACTCGGGCAAGACCCCGGGCACCGACCTGCGTGAGGGCGTGCACACGCTGCCCGTGCTGTATGCGCTGCGCGGTGACGAGCCGTCGACGCCAAGGCTGCGGGAGCTGTTGCTGGACCCGGCCGGCAAGCCGCGTGCCCTCACCGCCGACGACGAGGTCACCGAGGCCCTGAAACTGCTCACCACGTCATCCGGCATGGCCCAGGCGCACGCCAAACTGCATTCGTTCGCCGACGAGGCCCTGGCCGAACTGGCCCGGCTCCCGGAAACACAGGCCACCGGCGCCCTGTCCTCTCTGGTCCGCTACACCATCGACCGCACCGGCTGAACTTCTCAACACGGAACCTGACCGCACCTCACGTACGTTTGACAGTGTGAACCGGTGATGTACCGGTGTCGGACGGTGGAAGCGGGTGGGTGATGCATTTCAACGGTCTCAAGACGGCGGTGCTGCTCGGGGTGATGTCGGCGATCATCATCGGGATCGGCGCGATGTTCCGGAGCCCGCTGATCCTGCTGGTCGCGATCGTCTTCGCGGTCGGCATGAACGGCTACGTGTACTTCAACAGCGCCAAGATGGCGCTGAAGTCGATGCGCGCGCAGCCCGTCACCGAAGTGCAGGCGCCGATGCTGTACCGGATCGTGCGTGAGTTGGCCACCACGGCACACCAGCCGATGCCAGCGCTCTACATCAGCCCCACCGAATCACCCAACGCGTTCGCGACCGGCCGCAACCCGCAGAACGCCGCGGTGTGCTGCACCGCGGGGATCCTGCGACTGCTCAACGAACGCGAACTACGGGCGGTCCTCGGGCACGAACTGTCGCACGTCTACAACCGCGACATCCTGATCTCGTCGGTCGCCGGCGCGATGGCGTCGGTGATCACCGGCATCGCCAACTTCGCCTTCATGCTCGGCGGCAACCGCAACAACGGACCCGGTCTGCTCGGCATGATGGCCATCTCACTGCTCGGACCGATCGCGGCGACCGTCATCAAAATGGCCGTGTCGCGCTCGCGTGAGTTCCAGGCCGACCAGTCCGGCGCCGAACTCACCGGTGACCCGCTGGCGTTGGCGTCGGCGCTGGCCAAGATCTCCGGCGGCGTCGACAGGGCCCCGCTCGCCCCCGAACCCGCGATCGAAGCTCAGAGTCACCTGATGATCGAGAACCCGTTCCGCGGCGGCGGAATGACCCGGCTGTTCGCCACCCACCCGCCGA
The DNA here is from genome assembly GCF_937858515.1 of uncultured Gordonia sp. Taxonomy (NCBI): domain Bacteria; kingdom Bacillati; phylum Actinomycetota; class Actinomycetes; order Mycobacteriales; family Gordoniaceae; genus Gordonia; species uncultured Gordonia sp. The sequence continues at coordinate 1,291 of NZ_CALLZT010000138.1, forward strand.
CCGAGGAACGGATCGCCCAGCTACAGGAGATGGCGCGCAGGGGTTGACGCGCTATCGGTAATTCACGAATTGCAGTGCGATCCCGAAATCCTCGCCCTTGAGCAGCGCGATGACGGCCTGCAGGTCGTCGCGCTTCTTGCTGGAGACCCGCAGCTCGTCGCCCTGGATCTGCGCCTTGACACCCTTGGGGCCCTCGTCGCGGATCTTCTTGGAGATCTTCTTGGCGTGCTCGGAGTCGATGCCCTGCACGAGGTTGCCGGCGATCTTGTAGGTCCTGCCCGACGATGTGACCTCACCGGCGTCGAAGGCCTTCAGTGAGATGTCTCGCCGGATCAGCTTCTCCTTGAACACCTCCAGGCCGGCCTGGGCGCGTTCCTCGGCGTCGGAGGTGATCACGATGCCCTCCTCGCCGGACCACGCGATGGTGGTGTTGGTGCCACGGAAGTCGTAACGCTGCGACAACTCCTTGCCGGCCTGGTTGAGGGCGTTGTCGACCTCCTGGCGGTCGACCTTGCTCACCACGTCGAACGATGAATCAGCCATGACCGACAGGGTAGCGGTAGGCGCGGGCGCGCCCGGCACCGAGTCCCCGCACTGCGGCCTCGTACAAGGGCCTCTCACCAGGCGATTTGCGCGACAGGGCATGGTTCGTTGTATTCTTCACCGCGTTGTTCTCATCGGTTCCGGCCGAGACGGAACGGCACGGCAGGTTGCCCGAGCGGCCAAAGGGAGCGGACTGTAAATCCGTCGCGCAAGCTACATAGGTTCGAATCCTATACCTGCCACAACGTGGTCACTCGTCGATGACAAGCGCGCCCCGATCGCCCCAACAGGCGATTTGGAGCGTGTGAGGATCGGTGTGTAACCTCGTAAAGGCTCTCGGGAAGCCCACAAGGCATCCCGGGTACGCCCCCTTAGCTCAGTCGGCAGAGCGTTTCCATGGTAAGGAAAAGGTCGACGGTTCGATTCCGTCAGGGGGCTCGCTGGACCGACCAGTCCACAGGGCGGTGTAGCTCAGCTGGTTAGAGCGCACGACTCATAATCGTGAGGTCGAGGGATCGAGTCCCTCCACCGCTACACACAACGGTGCATCGCGACGAGTTCGGTTCTCTGAACAAGTCGTGGGCCGACCGAAGACCATACACCCGAAAGAAGATTGCAGTGGCCTCCTCAACCGATGTTCGCCCCAAGATCACCTTGGCATGCGAGGTGTGCAAGCACCGTAACTACATCACGAAGAAGAACCGTCGCAACGATCCCGACCGCCTGGAGATCAAGAAGTTCTGCCCCAACTGCGGAACGCACCAGGCGCACAAAGAATCGCGCTGACACAGTTCACCCACCGAATCTTGAACCCATAGCGCAAAACCGCGGGCTGCCTCGAAAGAGGTGGCCCTTCGGTGTTGTTGTGGCCCGTCCGATGAAGGAGACCACCGAATGAGCCAGGTGTCTGCCGAAGAGTTGCAGCAGCGTGCATTGGCGTTCCAGAGCGGTGAGAAGTTCTCTCCCGATGAGCTCGCGGCGCGGACCGCCGAACTCGTCGGCTACCACTACACGGTGGACGACTACTTCGAGGTCGGCCGCGAAGACGTCCGCCGGCACGCGCTCGCCGTCCAGGACGCCCACCCCGTCCACTGGAACGAGGCGAAAGCGAGTGAACTCGGTCACGACACCCTGATCGCCGCGCCCACCTTCGTCTCGATCATCGGCGTCGTCGCACAACGCAAACTGTTCGACGAGGTCGTCGTCGGCTACGACCTGTGGTCGATCCTGCAGACCGACCAGCGGCTCATGTACCACAGGCCCATCAAAGTGGGCGACCAACTGGTGTGCGATGTGACCCTCGACTCGTTCCGGCACGTGACCAGCCCCGAGATAGTCGACCTGATGGTCACCAAGAACGTCATCTGGAACCAGCACGACGAACCGGTGATGACCACCTGGACCTCGCTGGCCGCCCGTCCTGGGCTGGAGATCGACCCCGAGCTGATCACCTCGCTCGACCACGTGATGATGAAGATCGACACCATCCCCGACCCCGGCGTCACCGTCGCCGCCGGCCGCGAACGCAAACCCGACCCCACCGAACTGCCACCCGCCTACAGTGCGATCGATTTCGACACGCTGTCCGTCGGACAGGAACTGCCCGACAAACGGTTCCTGCTCACCCGCGGTAACCTGTCGAACTACGCCGGCGTCGCCGGTGACCCCAATCCGATTCACTTCTCCGACCACGTCGTCAAGGCGGCCGGCCTCGAGGGCGTGGTGGCCCACGGCATGCAGACGATGGGACTCGGCGCGAGCTACATCTCCGAATTCATCGGGGACCCGGCGGCGTTCTGCGAGTACAACGTGCGCTTCACCAGCATGGTGTACGTACCCGAGGATGACAGCGCCGCCGTCGACTTCACCGGCAAGGTCAAATCCCTCGACCCCGAAACCCGCCGCGGCACCATCGCCATCGTCGCCAAGCAGGGCAACCGCCGCATCTTCGGCCGCGCCCAGGCAGTGGTGCAGTTCAACTGATTGCACCCGCTCGAAGGGGTGTTTTGGGTTCGGGGGCGGTCGTGATCTACACTGAAGTGTCGATTGAATTGACTTGCGCGCTGCCCTGAGGGTGGCGCGTTGATTCTGTAGGACGTAAGTCCCGCAGAACGTTCTGTAGGACACAAATCCTGTAGACATGGTCAGGCACAATGGACTGTGGCCATCTCGGTGGCCGCAAAGGGGCGTAGCTCAACTGGCAGAGCAGCGGTCTCCAAAACCGCAGGTTGCAGGTTCAAGTCCTGTCGCCCCTGCCCTGGACAGGGCACACGTTGACGAGAGGAACCTCGAAGGTGAGCAAGCGAGACCGCGCTGCCCGGGCCAAAGGTGCCCCTGACGCCGCCGACTCGGTGGTGGACGACCTCGAGACCGACCTCCCGTCCGACGACGACGCCGAGCTTCGCCCGCAGGGTAAGCGCTCGGCACGGGGACGCCGTGCCGCGGGCGACGGAGGATCATCCGTCGCCGTCGCCGAGCGGAAGAAAGATGCTCCGGAGTCGGCGAGTGCCAACCCATTTGTCCGGATCTGGACGTTCCTCAAAGAGGTCGTCGCCGAACTGAAGAAGGTCATCTGGCCGACGCGCCGGGAGATGATCACGTACACGATCGTCGTTCTCGCGTTCGTCGTGATCATGACGGCCTTCATCGCCGGCATCGACATCGCCTTCGGCAAGGGCGTCCTCTGGCTGTTCGGCTGACACCGGGCCGTTCACGCCGGACAAGACCGCACCGGATGCACCACATCCGATCGAGACCGGCCGGCAGCGCCGCTGCTGACGACCAGCAAGTGAAAGAGGAGCGTGGGCAGCAGTGAGCACCCCCGAGAACGAGATCGAAGCGACCGAGGCGCTGACCCCGGACGCCGATGCGGTGGACGCTGCTGACGTCGACATTGCCGATACCGAGCCGGTAGCGGACGAGACCGCCGCTGCCGATGAAGCCGCCGCCGAAGACGCTCCCGTCGCTGAAAAACCTGTCGCAGAAGAGCCCGTCGAGGTCGATCCGGTCGAGGAAATGCGCAAGCAACTGCGTCGCGCGCCCGGCGACTGGTACGTCATCCACAGCTACGCGGGCTACGAGAACAAGGTGAAGGCCAACCTCGAGACCCGCGTGCAGAACCTCGATGTGGGCGACTACATCTTCCAGGTCGAGGTGCCGACCGAAGAGGTCACCGAGATCAAGAACGGTCAGACCAAGAAGGTCAACCGCAAGGTGCTGCCCGGATACATCCTGGTGCGGATGGAACTCAACGACGAGTCGTGGGGCACCGTCCGCAACACCCCGGGTGTCACCGGGTTCGTTGGATTGACCGCGCGTCCGTCGCCGCTGACGATCGAAGAGGTGCTCAAGTTCCTCGCGCCGCCGGCCGCCGCCAAGAAGCAGTCGGCGACCAAGGCCGCCAACGACAGCGTTGAGGCCGCGGCTGCCGCGGTGACCGCGGTCATCGAGGTCGACTTCGAGGTCGGCGAGTCGGTCACCGTCATGGACGGTCCGTTCGCGACGCTGCCCGCCTCCATCAGCGAAGTCAACGCCGAGCAGCGCAAGGTCAAGGTTCTGGTATCGATCTTCGGTCGCGAGACCCCGGTCGAGCTGAACTTCAACCAGGTCGAAAAGATCTGACGCGCTCCCACAGCGGAGCGGTCACATACTTCCACGCCTCCAGCGGACGTGGATTCGCAAGAAACAAACAAGGAACAAGAATGCCTCCCAAGAAGAAGAAGCTTGCCGGGATCATCAAGCTCCAGATCCAGGCAGGTGCTGCCAACCCGGCACCGCCCGTCGGCCCCGCACTGGGCCAGCACGGCGTCAACATCATGGAGTTCTGCAAGGCGTACAACGCGGCGACCGAGTCGCAGCGTGGCAATGTCATCCCGGTCGAGATCTTCGTGTACGAAGATCGCTCGTTCGACTTCAAGCTGAAGACTCCGCCCGCCGCGAAGCTGCTGCTCAAGGCAGCCGGTGTGCAGAAGGGCTCGGGCGAGCCGCACACCAAGAAGGTCGGCAAGGTCACCCTCGATCAGGTCCGCGAGATCGCCAAGACCAAGCAGGAAGACCTCAACGCCAACGACATCGATCAGGCCGCGAAGATCATCGCCGGCACCGCCCGTTCCATGGGCATCACCGTCGAAGGCTGATAGCCGCCATTTTCCGTGGGAGGGCCGGCTCGGTCCGCACCACACACCCCGCGTCGTCATAGCGGAGAAAGAACAGAGCACATGAGCAAGAAGAGCAAGGCCTACGCCGAAGCAGCGGCCAAGGTCGACAATTCCAAGCTGTACAGCCCGCTGGAGGCTGTGAAGCTCGCCAAGGCCCCCTCGTCGAAGAACCCCGGCGCGACCGATGAAGCCGCGATCCGCCTCGGCGTCGACCCCCGTAAGGCAGATCAGATGGTTCGAGGCACCGTCAATTTGCCCCACGGAACGGGTAAGACCGCCAAGGTGATCGTGTTCGCCGTCGGTGACAAGGCCGCCGAGGCCCTGGCCGCCGGCGCCGACGAGGTGGGCGCCGAGGATCTGATCGAGAAGATCCAGGGCGGCTGGCTCGATTTCGACGCCGCGATCGCCACCCCCGACCAGATGGCCAAGGTCGGCCGGATCGCGCGTGTCCTGGGCCCGCGCGGCCTGATGCCCAACCCGAAGACCGGCACCGTCACCCCCGACGTGACCAAGGCTGTCAACGACATCAAGGGCGGCAAGATCAACTTCCGCGTCGACAAGGCCGCCAACCTGCACTTCGTCATCGGCAAGGCCTCGTTCGACCCGGCCAAGCTGGCCGAGAACTACGGCGCCGCCTACGACGAGATCCTGCGGTCCAAGCCGTCCGCGGCCAAGGGCCGGTACCTGAAGAAGGTCACCATCACCACCACCACGGGCCCCGGCATCCCCGTCGACCCGGCCGTCTCGCGTAACTTCGCCCTCGAGGCCGACGCCTGATCAGGCAGTAACGCACGTACCGATCGGCCCTCTGACCAATTGTCAGGGGGCCGATCGGCATTTCGGGACGGTGCTTGTTGCCGGTGGGTTCGACCGGAGCCACGCCCGCATGTGGGGGTCAGTACGCGCTAAATGTCACTGGGCTGCCTCGGTCATTGCCGGCGCCATTTGGTGATGGTTTGAAGGGCACGAGTAGTGGACGACTAGTTTGTGGGGTTGCGGCCGCCCCGAAACTTGAGGCACGATTCAACTGTGACCGATGGCGCGGACAGATCCTGGACGTACGAGCTCAAGCGTGACGACCTGGGCACCTCACGTGTGGTCGAGACGTCGCTGGATGCGCTCGCCGACGGCGAGGTGCGGCTCAAGGTCAGCCGGGTGGGCCTCACGGCCAACAACGTCACCTACGCCGTCCTCGGCGAAGCCTTCGACTACTGGGAGTTCTTCCCGGCCGCCGACGGCTGGGGAATCGTGCCGCTGTGGGGGTTCGCCGACGTGGTCGAATCGACCGTCGCCGGGGTTGACGTCGGGTCGCGGTTCTACGGGTACTATCCGGCCGCAGGTCATCTCGTTGTGCGGCCCGGGCGTGTCGACTCGCGCGGATTCCGCGACGCGAGCAAGCATCGCGAGAACCTGACGTCGCCGTACAACGCGTATGCGCTCAGCGACACAGACCCGCTCTATGACGTTGCCACCGAGGAGCTGCAGATCCTGTTCCGGCCGCTGTACTGGACGTCGTTCATGTTCGCCGACTGGATCATCGACAATCGGCTGTTCGGCGCGCAGTCGGTGATCATTTCGTCGGCATCGGCGAAAACGGCCTACGGCACCGCATTCGAGTTGGACCGCAAGGACGTGCGGGTCATCGGACTCACTTCGCCCGGCAACAAGGACTTCACCGCCGGTCTCGGCTGCTATGACGAGGTGTTCACCTACGACGAGCTCGACAACCTGCCCGCCGACACCCCGGTGATGCTCGCCGACTTCACCGGCAAACAGTCCCTGCCGGGCACCTTGCGCGACCACCTCGGCGACGCGTTGGTGAAGGTCGCCATCGGCGGCATGACCAACCAGCAGTCCGCATCCGTCGGCACCATCGACGACGCGGGCACCGAAACCGCCGACCACCCGGTCACCTTCTTCGCACCCCAGCAGATGCGCAAACGCTTCCTCGACTGGGGCCGCGACGGCATCACCGACAGATTCGCCGAATCCTGGAACGCCTTCCTCCCCGTCGCCGACACCTGGGTCACGGTCACGGTCGGCGACGGCCCCGAAGGGCTGGAAAACGCCTGGCACGACGTCTATTCCGGCCACACCGACCCGGCGGTCGGCCATATCATCAGCTTCTGAATGAAACTATGCGGACTTGTGGATCGCAGTCCGGGGGATCGGGCCCGAACCTCAGACGTCGATCGGCCGGAGCAGGATCGCGGTGGTGTCCGTTTGGCCGCCGTTGCGGCATTCGCTGAGCGCCGAGTAGGACCGGGCCGAGCGCCCCTTGGACGACCAGTACACGACGCGCGTGCTTCCCGGGGAAACCTTTGTGGGGGTTCGAGACTCGTACAGTGGGCGGCCCGCCGAGGCGGCTTTGGCCCTCGCCCGCGTTGCCGACTTGCGGGCATCCGGCTTCTTCTGCTGGGCGCGCTGTGTCTCCGACAGGTTGCGCAGGTGCGCGGCCCGTCGCAGCGTCGTGACCTTGCTTGCGGGGTATATCCGCACCGTGCAGGTGATCGTCCGATCCAGCGGGTTGGTGTAGATGATCCGCACGGTGCCCGCCACCGTCTGGCCCGAAGCCGAATGCGCGGGAACGCTCACCCAAGCACCCGCGGTACCCGCGGTGAGCGCGCTGGCAGCGACCGCCGCACCGGTGGCGGTGACGGCCATGCGGCGGCGAAAGGTGAGTCTCATCCGGCTTCTCCTGGTACGACGGCTTTGCCGGACCATCTTGCCACCTCCTCGCCGGGCCATCCCCGACCGGGTCGTTCGGGGCTCTGGTCGTCTGCCCGTCGACTTCGAGCTACTTGGGGAAGAGTGCCGGTTGGAGCGGAATGGTGTGCAGTGTCGTCTGGTTCGGCTTCAGGCGCGGGTCGAGAAGGCAGCCGCAGTCGATCTTCGGGATGAGCGGGTATTCCGGTACGACGACGGTCTTGCTCTTGCCTGCTTCGGGAGTGCCGGTGCTGTCGGCGGAGGCCAGGGTACCGACGGTGCCGGCGGCGAACACTCCCGTGGCGGCGAGGCCGACGACGATGGTGGCGACACGCCTGCGGCGGACGGTGGTTGCCGGTGCGGACATGAGAACCTCCTGCGTGAGAACTCTTGGCGTTGCTGTGACCCCTCTCATGTTTGTGTCGCCGAAGCCCCGTGCCACGCGTAGCCGACTACCCGAATCTCTGCGGGTGCCACGCGCCGCGCCCGCGTAGTCGCGCGGTCGATCGTGGTCGACGGGTGCCCTCAGCTCACCGCGTAGGGCTGTGGATGGTGATGGATTTATCCGCAGAATTGGGTGATTCGGAATTCCGTGTGGTTGATCGGAGTCTGTGGGTGGCCCCGATCAACCACTGCGCTGGCTTTCTGGGGAACCTCAGCGTGACCGTCAGCGGTACTTGGGTGGCGTGACCTTGATGGTCGGTACGGTCAGTTTGGGTTTCGGTGAGGTGATCACCTTCGGGATGTTCGTGGGGATCGTCAGGTATGACTGGGATATCGGGAACGCATGCGCGTCTCCGTCGGTCGCGGTGCCGGACGGGAATGCGTCGCTGCAGGCCGTCAACCCGGCGTACGGAGGGTTCGGGAAAAGTGAAGTGGCGCCGAAGGCTTTGACTTCAACTACGAGCTTCGTCGACCGGATCGTTACACTCGTGGCCGAACTGGAGCCCACCTTACTCAACGTCGACTGGTCCGCGATGACCTTCTTCATCGCCGTGTCCGCACCGGCGTGATCGCCGTTGACAGCGGCCCGCCAGTACTCGTTCAGGTGATCAGCGACGACGGTCAGCGTCGGCAACGCCGAGCGGGGCGCGATCACGATGTCGCACCGGATGCGGCGGGGCAGTGGATTGCTGAGCGTGATAAAGATGTGTTCGTTCTTCCAGACCCCGGAGCCGGCGTGACCGGCGGCCGTCACCCATGCGTCGGCGGGGCCGGAGCCTGCGAACAGGCTGTAGGCGGCGGCGACGCCGACGACGGCGGTTGTCGTGCACTTTTGTATGAAAGACTTAACGCTTGACATGATGCTCCCTGAAATCGGTTCGGTAGGTGGACAACTGTGCTGCGGTCCGGACAATCTCATCGTCATTTGAGCCGCGGCACGACCTTGGGGATGTTCACAGGAGGCGCGAGGGTGGTGGTCGGGATCTGGGCCACCGATCGGACCGGGAACGCATACGCGTCGCCGTCGATTGTTCCGCCCACCCATCCGCTGTTGCGGCAGAGGCTCAGCGCCGCATACGGCGGGTTGAGGAAGTACCCTGTGGCCCCGCGTGCGTAGATGACGACGGTTCGAGATGATGTGGCCGGGACCGTCACCGACTCATTGTTGGTCGTAGTGAAATTCAGCAGGGTGACCTGTTTGAGCGCTGCGACGGCATTGTTGTTGTGAGTAGTGGCCCCGCTGTGGTCACTCTTGGCATCCGCTGCGAATGCCGCGTTGAAATGTTTCGATGCGGTTGTCAGTGCGGGAAGGTCTTTCGCTGGGGTAATGAGAATTCCGCAATCGATCGGTTTGGTAAACGGATTCTTGAACGTTGCGTAAATGTTCCTGTGTGCCAGTACCGCTGATCCGGCGTGGCCGGGTTGGGTGGTCCAGGCTCCGGCGGGCCCGGCCGCGAGTGCGGCCGAGGCGGTGACGACCGCGATGGCAGTGGTGGCGGCGCAGCGACGCCAGGTCGATGACTTCAGGATTAACATTGTGGCCTCCCGGGTTGTGAGATGTTGCCGATAGCATTGCTCAGGTTCCGGCGATCGTCGCGAGTAGTCGACTACTCGACTGAACGCGCCTCCTGCTGATCGTCGTCGGTGCTGTTGCTGGTGGCACGAGTAGTGGACTACTTGACATTCGAGAGGGTCCGAACGGGCGACGTGCGGGCAGGTTATCCGCGGGCCACGGCCGGTAGGCGACGGCCTCGTCGCTTCTCCGATACTGAAACGAGAGTCGGCCCAACCCCGTTCGCCGGGTGGGCCGACTCATCGATCTGGTGAGATCAGATTTCTCATTCCTTATCGATGCTTATGCGTCCGGACCAACTGTCCAGTTTCCCGGTGTTGCAGCCGCCGTAGACTCCCTTGGCCTGCACGCTCATCGTGTGCATTCCCTTCCGGAGGTGGGTATCGATCTTCATCGACTGCCCGGGCCGCAGTCGGTTCGTCTGCTCGGGGTAGTCGTCGATATAGATGGTCGCGTAGATATCCGAGCAATGGGTGGGATCCGCCTTGAACTTGAGAATCACGTGACCGGATCCGGGGTAGTTGACATGGAAATCCTGCGAGATTTTATTGCGGCAGACCTGCGGATTGGTGATCGGATTGTCGCAGTGAGCCACTTTCGTGGTCTTGGTGATCACGTCAGCCGAAGCCGGGCTGGACATTCCGAGCAGGGCTACTGTCGACGAGGCGGCGGCGAGAGCGGCGGCGGTAAGACGACGAGTGTTCATGGTGTCCTCCTGAAGAACGGGGTATGTCTTCTGTTTTCTTGATATTGACGAAGATAGCCACCGCCTTGTTCGTGATCAACGCGATCGTATGGGTAGTTCTCCCCGCGGAGCCGCGGTGGCATGGGTAGTTCTCCCCATGCTGTTCTCCGACGGTTCACGTCCCCCTCTGCCAGGGTGCGCTGGCCGGCTCAGCTGTTGAAGATGTCGCCGCTTGTGATGCGGGTGGCGTGGGTAGTGGACTACTCGACACTCGTGCGGGCCGGTTGTCCACAGGTCACGACCGGTCGGCGGAATCAATCGGATCGGCCATAGGGTGGAGTCATGCGCGATGACAAGTTGCTGACGCGGATCGCGGCGCTGCTGCGGCAGGCCGAGAACACCGACAACGAGCATGAGGCGGAGACGTTCATGCAGGCCGCACAGCGGCTGGCGACGGCGTCGTCGATCGATCTGGCTGTGGCACGCTCGCACGATCCGACGGCGCGTAGGCGGACCTCCCCGATCACCCGGCAGATCGCGATCGGGGAGGCAGGTAAACGGGGTCTGAAGACGTATGTGCAGTTGTTCGTGGCCATTGCCCGTGCCAACGATGTGACCGTGGACGTCGCCGGCAACTCGACGTTCGTCGTCGCCTACGGATTCGAACCCGACATCGACACCTGTGAGGCGCTGTACACGTCGCTGGTCATACAGATGGTGGCAGCCTCCGACGCTTACCTGAGGTCGGGTCGTCACCGGGGGGAGGTGTCGGCTCGGGTGGTCGCGCGTGGCGGCGGGCGGCAGGTGGTCGAACAGAAACCGTTGTCGGGCATCACGGCCCGGCTCAACTTCCAGTCCGCGTTCGCCGGACGCATCGGGACTCGGCTCACCGAGGCCCGTGACGCCGCCAAGGCCGAGGCGATCTCGGCTGAGAGTGCCGATGATCGGGCGGCATCGACGGCGATTGCGTTGCGCAACAAGGAAGTCGAGGTCAGCGGCTTCTACCGCAGGGAGTCGCGGGCACGGGGGGCGTGGCGTCCGACGTCGGCCTCCGCCGGATATTCGGAGGCCGCCCGCCAGGCCGGGGATCGGGCGGGACGGCGCGCGAAGATCGGTCCGGATCGTGAATTCGGTGCCCCGCGAGGCGCTTTGGAATGACCGGACGGGATTCCCGGCGTGCGCAGGTATACGCGGCCGAGCGGCTGGTGCACGGCATGTTCGACCGGGCGGGCTCCTCGCGGCTCGTGCAGATCGCCGGGACGTCGCTGACGCTGCCGCCCGAGGTACGGTTCGCGTCGGTCGGCTCGGTACGGGAGTATGTCGACCGGGTTCTGGGAATGGGCTCCGTCACAAGCAGTTTCGGGAGCGCGTCGCTTCCCGTCGACGTGATCGAGCGCGGGGGTCACCGCTCGGCGGAGTATCGACGCCGCCCGGACGGCAGCCGCGAGATCGCCATCCCGGCCTCCCGTGAGGGCCGTTGGGCGCTGCGCGAACTCGTCGTCCTGCATGAGATCGCCCACCACCTCGACGACTCGGACGGTCCCGCGCATGGACCGGGTTTCGTCCGGACGCTGATCGCGCTGGTGGGTCTGGTGTTGGGGCCGGAGGCCGAGTTCGTCTACCGGGTGGTGTTCACCGACTCCGGAGTTCTGTAGGTGGGTCACTGCCGCTGAAGCGGACCACTCCGCGGGTTGAGGTGCTCGTCGCCGGCGCTCCTCACGCCTCAACCGGCTGGAGATCTGCGGGCGGGCCGAATTCGCCGATCCGGGCGCCTGAGTGGGCAATAATCGGTACATGGCATTCAACGATTCACGTCCGCCCGCCGACCGGCAACGGCTCAAGAAACTGGCGCAGGCAGCGTTGAACGCCGATGAGACGGTTGACCAGGTCAACGAGATCCTGGGCGGTCTCGGTACGACGCTGGCCGGCATGGACAACACGGTCGCCAAACTCGACGCCGCTATCGATGACCTGAACCCGACGCTGGTCAAGTTCGCCGAGACTATCGACAACGTCAACGAGGCGGTGGCCGGTCTGGGGGAGATCACCGCACGGCTGGAGCGGATCGTCACCCGGGTCGAGGTGATCGTCGGGATCGCGGAGGTGGCGCTCAAACCGGTCGGTGCGCTGGAATCGGCGGCCCGCGGTATAGGTTCGCGGCTGGGACTGGGCTGACTTCTACCAACACAGACGACAATGCCCGCTCCGGAACGGCCAAGAACCGCCCTCCACAGGGCCGCCGCTGGAATAGTGCATCAGCGGCCCTGTGGAGGGCGGTTCTTGTCTCTCGGGGCGGGCATCGCCGGTGGTCGGGTCAGATGATCGGGAGATCGGCCTCGAAGGTGAGGTAGCTCGGATGCTTCGGGTCGAGCACCAGCCGCTGATGATGACCACGCAGCCTGATCAGGTCGGGGACCACGTTCAGGTAACGCGGGAAGCTGGCGGCATAGATGTCCACCCGCAGCCGGTGACCCGGTTCGAGGACCGCGTCGGTGGGGGTGAGGGAGACGTCGATCCGGACCGGCTCATCGGCGGGCACGGGCAGCTTACGGTCACGGGTGAGCACGTGGTAGGCCTTGGCCACCGCACCCTCGGCGGTGTACCGCGTCTTGTCGTGGTCGAGCGCCCGGTTGGCCGTGGACAGTGCGCCACTGGTGAGCACCGTCGAACGGCCGTCGGGGGCAACGTCATTGATGGTGATCGCCCACACGGCCTCGTGTCCGGTAGTGGCCACGTTCAGACGCAGGTTGAGCGCGCCGCTGATCCGGACCCGCTCGATGACCGCATCGGTGGTGAACGACAGGCCGCCCTTCTCCTGGAAACGGGCGTCGGTGTTGAAGTGCGGGCCGAGCAACATCGTGCCGCCGGCGGTCACCTGGGTCATGTCCCGGGAGACCAGGCCGCGCAGGTCACGCTTGACCTTCAGCGACGACGTGTGCAGCCCCGGCACTGAACTGAGGCTGCCGTCGTGGACGGTGTGGGCGGCGCTGCCCGACGGGAGGTCGGACAGATACAGCCGCTGGTGCTTCATGCCCGGCCGTGGGAAGCTCTGGCCCGACGTCCACGCGCCGCCCTGCTGCAGCATGGTGACCGGACCGTAGTATTCGACGCCGTTGCGGTGACCCTTGAGCCAGCGATCGAACCAGGCGCGTTCGAGGACGTCGAGCCGCGGCGGGGCGGCGTCGCCGCCGTAGCCCGATCCGGCGTCGAAGTGGTAGCCGTCGCCCACCACCATCTGCTTGCGGCCCGGTTCCATGTCGAGGCGCTCGTAGATGCCGGTGGCGCTGTGGCTGAACAGGTCGTGCCAGGCTCCGATGGTGAACGTGGGCACCTCGATGCGATCGATCTCGGGGTCGCGTTCATCGAAGTAGGGGTCGTCGTGGATGCGCGGGTCGCGTGCGGTCAGGAAGCCCCAGCCGATCGAACCCATCTCGGTGGCCGGCGACTTGACTCGTGACGACGCCCAGCGGAGTGCGTCGCCGCGCACCATGTCGCGCATCAGCGTCGACGGATTGGGCAGCCACTTGAGCAGATTGACCACCGACAGCCAGGCCGGGATGAACGCCGACGGCATACCGCCGGTGATGTAGATGTCGCGGACGATGTCGTCGCAGCCCTCGACGGCGAACACCGCGCCCAGGCCCTCGGGTCGCTTGTCGGCGGCCTGCAGCGAGTTGATGGCCGAGTACGACCAGCCGGCCAGGCCGAGCTTGCCGTCGCACCAGTCCTGCTCGCGCACCCAGTCGAGGATCTCGACGGAATCCTGCTGTTCGCGGGCACCGAGGATCTCCCATTTGCCGTGGCTGGCACCGGTGCCGCGGACGTCGACGATGATCTGGACGTAGCCCGAGCGCACGAGCGTGCGGTTGACGCCGAAGACGTCGAACACGCCGCCCGCGAGGGTCTTGGTGAGCTTGCTCAGCCCTTCGAAAGCGGTGCCGGTGGCGTCGACCGAGCCGGCGGCGTTGCGCATCGCCTTGCTGACGACGGGCACGTGGAGCGCGTGGTCGATGAAGTCGATGGCGGCCCGGTTGTACGGGTTGATGTTGACGATCGCCGGGTAGGGGGTGAGTGCGGTCTGCCCGAACCGGTTGGCCGGCCGGATGACGGTGGCACGTAGTTTGACGCCGTCGCTCATCCGGATGGTGACGTCGCGGTCGATGGACACCCGCGGGTAGATCTGCTTGCCGTCCACCTGCTCACGCCAGCGGATGCCGTCGGCACCGCCGGTCGGATCCCCCAGTGGGAGAGTGCCGAAGTGATCCCCGCGGCGCAGCGGCGGTCCGTCGGCACGGGGGATCTCCGGCACTGCCCCGAGGCGGCCAAGGACCGGACCGAGCTGAACCGGATCGAGTTGATACGTCATGGTGCATCACCTGCTTCCCGCGCGTGACGACGTGTCGCCCCAAGGGGGAAGCGGTGGCCCCGAAACGCTGTCAACGTTGTGTTGTCAACGTCGTCGGGGGCCTGCCGGCACCTCGTCGTGTCAGTGCGAACATTTCATATAACAAAGTCGATCTGTGTTTTATGTCACGTCCACGGTCTAGCTGAGACTATCTCAGGTTCTGTCTCAACTACACATCCGGGGGGCCTCAATTTAATACGTGTTCGGAAAGTCCCAGGTCAACGGCGGCGGCCGCCTCCAAAACCATCCATCCGGACAGTTGAACCGACAGGTCCTGCTCGGGCATCTGCGACGACTGCGTGGCACCGTCCACGGTCTTGCCGGCGGCTCCCCCGGAGACCGGCATCCGGGCAGGAGTCCGCCAGTCGTGGCCGAACACGGGCGACCCGTCGACGTCGAGCCGGTGCGTCCACGCGGCCTCGGCGCTGGTGGTGACGATGGTCGCCGCCCGTCGGCGCAGGTCGGCGGCGCCCGGGGCCGAATCCGGCAGATCGGTGGCGACGAGCGCCAGATAGCGGGCGAGGATACCGGCGAACAGGCCGCCGTCGCCGCCACCGCCGAACGGAGCGGCCTTGATGATCCCGTCTGGGGCCACTCGGCGCTCGACCGCGCCGAGCAACCGGTCGACGCGCTCGGCGTGCACGGCATCGCCCGTCAGTCGCAGCAGTTCGGTCTCGGCACCCAGGACAACCCCTTGACAATAGGTATAGATCGCCTTCACGCGCTCCGTGCCGCCGGGCCGCGGCCGGATGCCGTCGATGATCAACTTCGACTCGGGGTCCACCAGGGTGGCGTCGATCCAGTCGCACATCGCCGCCGCCCGCTCCACATGACCGGTCCGCGCCAGCAGAATAGCCGCGGGCCCGTTGGCGGGAGCGTTGAAGAACGGATCGGACTCGTTCGACGCCTTCTTGTTGCGCCACGGGATGCCGCCGCCGGCCTCCGGCGCCCACGGGGCCAGCATCTGCCCCGTCAGCGCCTCCAGGGCCCGTGGGTGTGACAGCTCGAGCTTGCGGTCGGCGCGTTCGACGGCCAGACCCAGCCACGCCATGTCGTCGTAGTAGTTGTTGATCCACCTGCCCCGGTTGCGCAGCCGGATGCCGCGGAGCAACAGATCGGTGGCCCCGGCGACGAGCGGATCGAAGGACCGGTCGCCGCTCGCGCTGCCGGAGGGACGGTGAACCGCCGCGTCGACGAGAGTGTCAACGAAGTGGGCGTGCCACCAGTAGTGCCAGCTACCGGCCTTGTGCTTGGGCCAGGTGACATCGGCGATGCGGGTGCCCGGCAGGCGCAGCAACCGGCGCAGGTGCCTGGTCGCCACGGCGTGGGCGGCGTCCGCCGCCCGGTCGTTGGGTGAGGCGGACGCCCATGCGGCGGCACCCGAAGCGGCTGGGCGGTGAGCGGTCGGCCATGAGTCCATAGCCGCCAAGGGTAGTGGCAATCACTGTGTATCAAGCATTGTGATGTCTAACGCACGCGGGAGCCTCGCACCCGGCGGCGGACCGGCGTGAAGACCGGCACTGTATGCACGGCGACGGCTCATCGCACGCGGGATTTAACGTAATTAACAGAGACTGAACAAACTCTACCGTTGCTTTGATTTCTGGCCATGGTAGCCAACTCCACCGGGAACGTGACGGGTGTCATATTAGACAGGCGCGCCTGTCGTCCATTCGGATGAACGTTTATCTGAGATTAAAAAAGCCACAATTCTCCGGTTGAGGGTCGGGTTAGGGCGGGCTACGATCGTGCCGTAGCGGATCCAATCAATCTCTATTCAGAGCAATGTCCGCGTGCTGGGTTCGGCTGCATCGTTGCACGCAATCCCTGTCTGTGTCCGACGAACGGAGGAATATGATCGCCAGCGATATCCGTATCTCGGTCCCGTTCGGCGCCGGTCGGCGTAAGGCCAGGTCAACCGGCGTGGGTGCCGGGTCGGGATCGTGGTCGCGAGACTATGCCCACCGAGTTGCGGTGACTGATGCGGCTGTCGTCATCGTGGTTGTGCCGGCGGCTCTGCTGGTTCGTTTCGGATCGGATGTATTCGAATACGGTGCCGGGATATGGCTGTTCGCAGGTGGTCTCGTCATCGCCTGGAAATGCGCGTTGCGCACCGGACAGAGCTATGACCGGCGGATATTCGGCAGTGGATCGCAAGAATATAGCCGGGTGGCCACAGCCTGCTTCGCCGTGTTCGGCCTACTCGCCATAGTCGATCTGCTGTTTCAGCTGGGTGTTGCGCGTGGATTTATCGCTTTCGCGTTGCCCGTCGGCACCCTTGTGTTGCTGCTCTCACGGTGGTTGTGGCGAAAGTGGTTGTGCCGACAGAGGAAAACGACCGGTGCCAAGATGGACAGGGTTCTCGTCGTCGGCAGCGAGACATCGGCGATGAGCTTGGTGCACCGACTTATCAATACTCCGGATCTCGGCTACGACGTCGTTGGCATCTCGGTGCCTTCCGGATCGACGGCCGACGACGCTTCGTTGACCATCGGCGGCAACGTGATTCCGGTGTTCGGGGATTTCGGCGATGTCGCCGGTGCGGTCACCCGGGCATCGGCGACGGTCGTCGCCGTCACTTCCGCCGAGGCGCTGGGTCACCAGGCGATGCAGGACCTGTCCTGGGATCTTGAGGGATTGTCCGTCGATATGGTGGTTTCTCCCGGAGTGATTGATATCGCGGGCCCACGGATGCTCGTGCGGCCGGTGGCCGGGCTGCCATTGCTGCATATCGACAAGCCGCAGTACGAAGGCGCGAACAAGGCACGAAAATCTCTGGTCGACTGGTTCGGGGCGGTGCTGCTGCTGATGCTGCTCGTGCCGGTGATGATCGCCGCCGCTATCGCGGTCAAAGCTGACTCGCGGGGACCGGTGTTCTATCGGGCAACCCGAGTCGGCTTGAACAACAATACTTTCCGCATGTGGAAGTTCCGCTCGATGGTGGTCGGCGCCGACCGCGACCGAGCCGGGCTCGCCGACCTGGACGAGGGTGCCGGGGTGTTGTTCAAGATGCGTGAGGATCCGCGTGTCACGAGGGTCGGCCGGTTTCTCCGGCGTTACAGCATCGACGAACTGCCCCAGCTGTTCAACGTGCTCGACGGGTCGATGAGTTTGGTGGGGCCACGCCCGCCGCTGCCGGACGAAGTGGAGCACTATGACGGCCGGGTCGCACGTCGGATGCTGGTGAAACCGGGACTGACCGGTTTGTGGCAGGTGTCCGGACGATCCGACCTCCCTTGGGAAGAGGCAGTGCGACTCGATCTTTCGTATGTCGAGAACTGGTCGATCATGGGCGACGCGGTGATTCTGTGGCGCACGGTGCGCGCGGTCATCTCGAAGGACGGTGCGTACTGAATCCGGCGGACACCCGCCGTGGAGAACTGCCTGAATACCCCATTCGGCTCGTTGCAGAGCACCGAGAGCAACGACGCTCACTCAATTGCTGACGGAGAATGATGAAACGCGCACTGATCACCGGAATTACCGGTCAAGACGGCTCGTACCTGGCCGAGCTGCTGTTGTCGAAAGGCTATGAGGTCCATGGATTGATCCGTCGGTCATCGAACTTCAACACGTCCCGGATCGATCACCTCTACGTCGATCCGCACGAGCCCGGAGCCCGGCTGTTCCTGCACTACGGCGACCTGAGCGACGGTGCCCGGCTGGTTACTCTGGTGTCGTCGATCAACCCGGACGAGGTGTACAACCTGGCAGCACAATCGCACGTGCGGGTCAGCTTCGACGAGCCCGAACATACCGGTGACACAACGGGTGTCGGTTCGATCCGCCTGTTGGAGGCGGTCCGCCTCGCCGGCGTCGACTGCCGCTATTATCAGGCGTCGAGCTCGGAGATGTTCGGCGCGTCGCCGCCCCCACAGAATGAGGACACGGAGTTCTACCCGCGTTCGCCCTACGGTGCGGCAAAGGTCTACTCGTATTGGGTGACGCGCAACTACCGTGAGGCCTACGACATGTATGCCGTGAACGGGATTCTGTTCAATCACGAATCCCCAAGGCGCGGAGAAACGTTTGTGACGCGCAAGATCACACGTGCAGTCGCTCGGATCAAGGCCGGAGTCGAAGAGTATATCTACATGGGCAACCTCGACGCGGTTCGCGACTGGGGGTATGCCCCCCGAATATGTCGAGGGAATGTGGCGGATGCTGCAGGCCGACGAACCGACCGACTACGTGCTCGCGACCGGATACGAGTTCACAGTCCGGGACTTCGTCGTCGCGTCGTTCGAGCACGCGGGCCTCGATTGGGAAAAGCATGTCCGGTTCGATGAGCGATACCTGCGGCCGACCGAGGTCGACTCGCTGATTGGTGACGCCTCACGCGCCGAGTCGTTGCTCGGCTGGAAGGCGACGGTCGATTCTCCCGAACTGGCCCGGATCATGGTCGATGCCGATATCGCGGCACTGGAATGTCAGGGCAAGCCATGGATCGACACCCCGGCGCTCCCGGCATGGAGTTGAGCCGATGACTGAGACATTTGCCCCCGGACCGCTGGACCGGTCCGCCAAGGTCTATATCGCCGGCCACCGAGGTCTGGTCGGGTCGGCACTCTGGCGGTGTTTCGACGACGCGGGCTTCGGAAACCTGGTCGGACGCACGAGCTCGGAACTCGACCTGCGCGACCGCGACGCGACGTTCGGATTCTTCGATGAAGAGCAGCCGGACATCGTCATCCTGGCGGCGGCCAAAGTCGGCGGGATCGGCGCGAACAGCACCGAACCGGTCGATTTTCTCTCCGACAATCTCCGCATCCAGCTGAATGTGCTCGATGCCGCGCTCGCGAATCATGTTGGGAGGCTGCTGTTTCTCGGGTCATCGTGTATCTATCCGAAATTCGCCCCGCAACCGATCACCGAGGACTCGCTCCTGACCGGCCCACTCGAACCGAGCAACGACGCCTACGCCATCGCCAAGATCTCCGGAATACTCCAGGTCCAGTCGGTTCGACGGCAGTACGGACTGCCGTGGATCTCGGCCATGCCGACCAACCTGTACGGACCGGGAGACAACTTCTCTCGCACCGGGAGCCACGTCCTGCCGGCACTTATCCGGCGCTATGAAGAGGCACGTGCCGCGGGCGCCCCGGTGGTGACCAATTGGGGTTCGGGAAGTCCGCGGCGCGAGTTCCTGCATGTCGATGACATGGCGTCGGCGTGCTTGCATCTGCTCGAGCACTACGACGGACCACAACAGGTCAATGTCGGAGTGGGGGAGGACATCACGATCCGGGAACTGGCCGGGATCGTCGCACAAGAGGTGGGTTACGAGGGCCGCACCGAGTGGGACACCACGAAACTCGACGGGACACCTAGGAAACTGCTTGATGTGTCCACGCTGACCGGACTGGGCTGGCAACCGACGATCGGGCTGTCGGAGGGGATCGCCGGCGTCGTCTCCGGGTATCGGCGGCAACCGGTGGGGGTGCGACTATGAACCAGTTCGATCTCACCGGGTTCACGGGTAAGGGCTATGACCGGGGACGGCCCCTGTGGATGCAGCTGGCCTGGATGGTCGTCTCCCGAACTATCCTCAGCCGCTGGTGGTTTCCGGTACGAGCGAGGGTTACGGTGCTTCGCCTGTTCGGTGCCGACATCGGCCGCGACGTGGTCTTCCGTCATGGAGTCACCGTCCATTGGCCGTGGAAGCTTCGCGTCGGCGACGGAAGTTGGATCGGGGAAGGGACGTGGCTTCTCAATCTGGAACCCATCACGATCGGTGCGAACACCTGTATCTCTCAGGGAGTCATGCTCTGCACCGGTAGTCACGACCGCCGATCGCCGACTTTTGAATTCGACAACGCACCGATCGAGATCGGTGACTTGGTGTGGCTGGCGACCCGCGCGACAGTGCTGCGGGGCGTGAACGTCGGAGCCGGTTCGACCGTCGGTGCGACGGCGCTCATCACCCGCGATGTAGCGCCAGGTTCACTGGTCTTGGCGTCGTCCGCATATTTGCGAGAGTCGGAATTCGTGGCGGGCGACCCCCTCGTGCCGACGGTCCGGCAGTCGTGAAAGGAATGGCGGAGCGGTGTTTATGTGCAAGCGTGCGTCTGCGGTCGTGCTGTGTGCGGCGGTGTTGGCGATGATCGTCGCATGCGCCCCGACGATCGCCGCGCAATCACCGCGCATCGTCGATTCTGTTGCGACACTGCCGCCGCGGCCGGCGAATACGGACCCGGGGACACTGCTTGCAGCCGAGGTATTCGAGGTCTCCGATCAACTCGCCGACGCGGCTGCCGGGGCGTTCCGGATCCGCTATCGATCCACCGAAATGTCGGGAAATCGCAGGACGGAGGTCACCGGCGCGGCGTTCGTCCCCCGTGGCACGGCCCCACCGGATGGTTGGCCGATCATCGCATTCGCCCATGGCACAACGGGTATCGATCCGGGCTGCGCGCCGTCGAGGGTCGCTGATCTGATGGGGAGTGACACGTTGATCGCCGGATTCCTGCAGGCCGGTTATGCGGTTGTCGCGACAGACTATCAAGGGCTCGACGGTGACGCGGCCGATGATGTCGACGGCAGCAGGGCTGTGTCGGGTGTCCGTGCGCACCCGTATCAGGATGCGCCGACGGCCGGGGCGAATGTCATCGACTCGGTGCGCGCCCTGCGCAACCTCACCCCTACGGCCTCGAAACGCTGGGCGGCCATGGGCTTTTCGCAGGGTGGCGGAGCTTCCTGGGCTGCCACCAGTCTGGCCGGATCGTACGGTGACGGTCTGGAGCTCGTCGGATCGGTGAGCGTGACGCCGTCGGTCGACACGAGTCCACTCGCAGGTCTGGCTGCGAAGGAACTGCTCAGTAGCTACCAGTTGGTCGTCTATCTGTGGACGCTCATCGGACTGGATCGCTCCGATCCGGCATTCGCGATCGGGAAGTATTGGCATGGGGCATCATTCGCCGATCGCGCCGACGTCGCCGGTTGTTCGTACTCCGGCGCCGACGCCGGTGCGCGCGAACGGGTCTTGCGCACGATGTCCAGTGGGGACCTGGCGCTCGCGCCGGATGAGGCGGGTGCACTGGCTGCGCGCCTGGAGAAGTTGTCGGTTCCCGGCGGCGGGGTGACCGCCCCGATGTACGTCGTCTACGCAGGGCGGGACGTGTACATCGATCCGTCGTGGACACGGCACGCGATCGATCGCGAATGTAATTCCGGTGCAACTATTCTGGTGAAGTACGACGCCGATGCCGGCCATGACAGCGTCGATGGATCCGGTGCGGCGAGTTGGCTCGCCGAGCGTTTCGCAGGGCGGGCGGCGCCGTCGTCGTGCGGGAAGCCGAGCCGGTGATGACACCACTTGTCGACAACGCCGCCTGGGCCCGAACCAATACGTGCTCAGTGCTGTGGCCGGTGCCGGTGCCGGATGCCGATGAGGTGCGGACGGCGGTGACAGGGCACACGAAATCCGCTGGGGGGCTGCTTTTCGACTGCTTGCAGCGGGCGATGATGGCGGATATCGAGTTCCTCGGTGTCGTCGACACCGGAGGCGACTTCGGCCCCGAGGATCTGGGGTGGATCGCGCTTTCGCGTGCGGGTGGTCGTGATGGCACCTCGCCGATCGTGGAGATCGTCGTCGCCCGGCGGGGACTGGCGGTTATCCACTCCCACGCGCTTGGCGACGGCACCCGGTCGACGCAACTTGTGCAGGAGGTGCTCGCGGCGATCAATCTGGGCGCCGAAGTGGTGACGGCTTCTGCCCGGAGGGACCGAGTCGCGACCATCGGCGACGGAGCGCTTGCCCTTGTCGCACTGTGGATCCGGAATCCCCGGCATCTGGTGACGGTGGCGTCGTCGATGAGGATGCGGTTGCGCCGGCGGGGCTCACCCGCCGGGCTTGTGCGTGGCGGTCACCCCGACAGCAGCGACCCCGACAGCAGTGAGCAAGCAGGCGGGGACCAGATAGGCGGGGACGAACACCTCCGGTTGGTGATGCGCAGGTTCGATACGGCATCGGGTACGCGAGTGCCGAGCCTGTGCATGGCAGCCGACCTAGCAGGTCGTCTGCCCGAGCGTCGCGACGACACATGGGCGGTTCTGGCCAGCCTGCGCCAGGGCTCGGACCGGCTGACCAACTCGGCCGGCAACATCATCGGTGTACTCCCGGTGGCAGGCACGGATCTGGTCGCCGATACCGTGCCGTCGCCGCTTGAGCGGATAAAGTCCGGTGAAGTGCTGTTCGTCGCCGTCGCGAAAGCGGCTGTCGCCGCCGGCCGAGCGAGGCGCAGGCGTGTCGGCGGAAAGCCGGCCTCCAAGGACGGGAAACCCGGGTCGGCAGACAGGAAATCGGCGGGCACCACGGTGTCGTGGTCTGATCGGGGGCGGCAGTCCGCGCAGGTGTGGTCTTCGGTTCGGTGGTGCGCAGGCGCGGAAGACGCTCTGCGATCGGCGTACGTGTTCACAGCACCCTCGAAACCCGGCACGGTCACGATCAATATCGTGTGGATCGACGGATTCTGTCACGTCACGATAACCGGACGATCCGATCAGATCGCAGATTTCTCAGCGGCTTTGGCGGAGTTCGCCATCGATAATTCTTGGGCTGACAATTCTTGGGCCGATGGTTTCGGGGCCGACAACTTCCTGGCTTGTCCATCCGCTGAACCCGGTACCCACGTCGCGAGGGGAAATGACTATGGAGATTCATGAGATCTGGCGGGTCGCTCGCCGGCAGTGGCCCATCGTGGTGGGGTGCACAGCGTTGGCGCTGCTGCTCTTCGCCTCGTGGAGCCTGATTCGGCCCACCGCCTACGAGGCGCATGAGCGCCTCATTGTTACCACTTCCGGAAGTCTCGGTACTGCTGTCGATGCGCAGAGCGGTGAAGAGGTCGCGATTCTGCGGGTCTCCGGCTATCAACGGATGATCACCGGCCCGGCGTTCTTGACCAGGGTCGCTGAGAAGCTGAAAAATCGTTATACGACGGAAGAACTCCAAGAGAAGCTGTCGGCACGCGCCCAGGCCCGGATTCCGGTGCTCGACCTGACGGTCACCGACACCGACCCCGACTCTGCCGTCGACCTGGTCAAGGTGGTGGCCGAGACGTTCGCCTCGTACGCCACCGAGATCGAGAACCCCAACAATGACGGGTCATTGACTTCGGTTGCGGTCGCCGGGGATGGCCCGGACGTCGCAGAGAAGGGGAACCTTCCGCAAAACCTCACGGTAGCAGCGATTCTTGGATTCCTGCTGGGGATGGCGATCGCCACGGTGCGCGAGCGGACCCGGCGGGTGGTCAGCGGCCTCGACGACCTGCCCGTCGGTCTCGACGGATACCGCGGGCGCGTGGAGGTCGGGCCGGTGGGCGCCGAAGTGTACGGAGCACTGCTGCCGGTTGCCGCGGAGTTGTTGACCGGTGCGGATCGACCTGGGGTGGTGCTGGTCAGCGCCGTCGACGACGCGCTCACCGATCAGCAGGTCGTGTCGGTCGCGACGGGCCTGGCAGCCGCGATCACCAGCTGCGGTGGCGACGCCGTTGCCTTCCGTGCCACCGCCGCGACGAGCGGCGTCGGTGACGAAGCGTCCGCGATACTCCCGGTCACGGCGGCCTTCAGCAGACATGCGGCGGTCGGGAACGGGACGGCCACCGATCCCACCGATGGCGGTGATCCGCTCTGGGTCGCACAACGCGAGATCGACCGGGCATTGCTGACGTACGCGCCCGGCGACCTGCGGTCGCGGCTGTCGATGATTTCGTCGATGGCGGTGATCGCCGGCGGAGCAATCCCGACGTCTGCGGCCACCGCGGGTCTGGGGCCGGCCGCCGACCTCGTACTTCTCCTGGTCACCGACGGTGTGTCCGCCCGCAGCGCTGTCGCAGAGGCACATGCCATCGCCGTATCCCGCGGTATCGGCGTCCACGGCTATCTGCTGTGCGAACTGCCCGATGTCAAGGGCCAACCGAGTGGAACTGTCAAGGACCAACCGAGTGGAACGCTTGCGTCGGCTTTCCCGGGTGCGCCGCCCTCGGCGAACCGATCCGAATACGAATTCTCCAATGACGCGAGGAGCACCGATGTCCGGTAAGGAACACAGGCGGGTGGTGATGGTCAGCCTGAACTATGCCCCGGAACAGACCGGCATCGCGCCGTATGTGACGGGGGCGAGTCGCATGCTGGCGGCCCGGGGGCATCAGGTGTCGGTGATCACCGGGGTGCCGCACTATCCCGAGTGGCGAAAACGTCCCGGATACAACAGCTTTCGACCTACAACCGAGGTGATCGACGGCGTACGGGTCACCCGGGTGCCGCACTACGTTCCTAGCGGGCCGGGAATGATCGGTCGGATCCTCATGGAGCTGAGCTTCGCCTTCTGGCTCCTGGTCCTGCCGTTGCGCGGACCGGACGCGGTGCTGTGTACCAGCCCGTCGCTGTTCGGTTCGCTCGCCGCCCGGATCCGTACAGCGCGACGTGCCGGACCGGCGTTCGGTGTGTGGGTTCACGACTTCTACGGACTGGGATCGTCGGAGATCGGCGGCGCCGCCGGGCGGATCTCGGGTTTGATCGATCGTGTCGAGACCGAGTTGTTACGTCGTTCCGACGGTATTGCGGTGATCCATGACCGGTTCCGGGAGATCGTGGACAACCGGGTCGTCGGCACCGGGTCGCGCGGGCAGACCGTCGTGATCCGCAACTGGAGCCATATGGCCGACATGATCGACGACGAGTCGCCGGCTGCGGCCGTCCGCGCCACTGAACGAGAATTGCTGCGTTGGTCACCGGAATCGAGAGTGGTGCTCCACGCCGGCAACATGGGGCAGAAACAAGGTTTGGAGAACGTTGTCGACACGGCGGCGCTCGTGGCGAGTCACAGTGACGACGACCTGCTGTTCGTGCTGCTCGGGGACGGCAATGCCCGCCGCGAGCTGGAACGCCGGGCAGCCGGGGTTCCGACGATCCGGTTTATGGATCCATTGCCCGACGAGGAATTCCGAGTAGCCCTGCGCTGCGCCGATGTATTGCTCGTGAATGAACGGGTCGGCGTCAAAGAGATGGCGGTGCCCAGCAAACTCACCACCTACTTCGCATCCGGGACTCCGGTGGTCGCCGCCGTCGACCGGCAGGGAATTACAGCCCAGGAGATCGAGTCGACCGGCACGGGCGTCGTGGTGCCCAGCGGTGATCCGGATGCACTGGCCTCCTCGATCCGCAGTCTTCTCGACGACAGGGCTATGTGCGCTCAGATCACCCTGGCCGCTGAACGTCACTGCATCGACAATCTGTCGTCGCAGGCAGCCGGTGATGGTTTTGAACGCTGGATCGGGCTTCTCGTTACAGGTTCGGCGCCGGGTCGAGCGGAGTAGCAGTCGATGCGTGTTCTGCAGGTGGTGACACTGATCTCGCCCGATGGTGCGTACGGCGGGCCGACCAGGGTTGCGTTCAATCAGGCGAGCGCCCTGATGGAATCCGGTGTGGAGGTCGATGTTTGCGCCGGCACCCGGGGATACGTCGATGTTCCGCGGGAGTTGTACGGCGTACCGGTGCATTTGTTCGGCGTCCGTCGTCTGATCCCGCGCACGGGGTTCGCCGGACTCACCTCGCCGGGGCTGGCATTGTGGTTCATACGATACGGACGACACTATGACGTGGTCCACGTGCACCTGGCCCGTGACCTCGTCAGTGCGATGATCGCCGCGCTCGCGGTGCTGTTGCGGATCAATCTCCACGTCCAGACCCACGGGATGATCGACGACACCACCAAGCGGCTGGCGAAACCGTTGGATGCCTTCGTGATTCGGCCGATACTGCGTCGTGCTATCTCGGTGTTCTATCTGACCGAGCGTGAGCACAGCGATCTACTGGCGATCGAACCGGCCGCGCGACTGGTGGAACTCCGCAATGGTGTGCCTGCGGCGACTGCGCCGCCGGAGGATCATAAGTCACCGAATGGCGTTGAGCCACTGAGGATTCTGTACGTTGCAAGGCTGCAGCGGCGCAAGCGCCCGGAAGTTCTGGTCGAAGCGGCGATCATGTTGCTCCGCGGCGGATTCAAAGGTGAATTCACCTTTGTGGGTCCCGACGAGGGGAGTGCAGCAGCGCTGGAGGCGCTGATCGAGTCGTCGGGGTATGGCGACTCCATCTGCTGGGTCGGAGCCGTGGATCCGTCAGATGTGTTGGCGTACATGCAGGATGCGGATCTCTATGTGCTTCCGTCGGTGGACGAACCGTTCCCGATGAGCGTACTCGAGGCGATGGCGGCGGGGCTGCCGGTGATCATCACCGACACGTGTGGGTTGGCCGGCGCCGTGACCTCCGGTGCGGCCGGCGTCGTGGTCGACTCGACGACGTCCGCGCTGATCGCGGCGATCCGCGGCTACGGCGACGATCCCGCGAAACTGGCCGAGCACAGCGAGAATGCACTCGCCCTGGTCGACCGCGAGTTCTCGATGCGGGGGATCGTCGCGCGGTTGCTGGCTCGCTACGAGTCCGGGTATGAGAAGGTCGAATGGCTCGACGCCGCATTCGCCGGATCGCACGTATTGGTCGCGGCGGGGCCCTACGACCTGCCGACGGCTGATGTCGTCGTCGACGACCTCCAGCGGTTCGCCGCCGGGGAGACAGGCAGACGGCTCCGATTCACCCCGGTTCCCATGACGCGCAAGTGGCGCAGGAATCCTGATGCCCAGGTCAACGTCGTCGCATCGGTTCCGGCTGAGCACGAATCACGTTGGGCGGCAGCACAGGTAGGTGACCAACGGCTGGCGGTGTTCTCTGGATTCGCCGCCGGGCTCGGGTCGATGCCGGTCACGATCCTGCTCGATGGGCAATACGCGTACCTGCGTCTTGACCACGGGCTCGGCGACGCCTTGCTGGACTACGGGATTCTGGCGACGGTGGGGTCCGGATACCCGTTCGGATCGGGGCGCCCGGGCCATGCCGAAACCGGGCGAACGCCGGAGAACGTGGCTGCCGGCCGCCGGGCAGGTTCGCTGGGTTCGCTGCTGCGGATGGCACGCCCGGACTCCGTGTCACCGGGACTTGTCGAGGGTGCGGTGCCGATGCTCCGAATGGGTGGGCTGGCTATGTCGCAGGTGGTGCGGGCGCTACGCCGTCGTCGACAGAACGTTGTCGCTGATGTTCGGCAGCTGTCGGCCGACGATGTGGCGGTAGTCGGACATATCTGTGGTGGACAGACCACTGTCGCGCTCCACGGATCGACCCGCGGCATGCCGTCGCGGAACTCGATGGTGTGCTCGGCCTTGGTATCCGGCTTCGGTGAGGCGACTGTCCCTCTCGGACAATCGGTGTCGCTGTTGGTGGATCTGCGACGGTATCTTCGCAGAGGGGATAAAGGTGCCGGGGTCACCGACGGCGGGGCCGAGGCGACGGGCAATATGGCCTGCATCATCGGCGTGCCGACGGAGCAGGCATCAGATCCGGGTACGCTCGACGCCGCGGTGGCCAAGACCCTGCGGTCGGGAACTCCCGCGCTGCGGGCCGCGGTCGCATCTGTGCGGGTGATGCTCGGAGTGCGCGCCGGCGGGAATATCGCTTCCCCGGAATCGCGCGACATACAACTGGTCATCTCCAACGTCGCCGGCCATCCATTGGCTGAAAGGGCCTGGGGACGAGCGGCCGACAGCGACCATCGTCTGTATACGGCCACGACACTACGACAGGCGCAACAGGTCTCGCTGTTCGTCACGTTCGTCGGTGGCCGCTATATGTTCACCGCGGCCTTTCATGACGACGTAGTCGATGCCGAGCGGGTGAAATGTGCGCTCGTCAATGCGGAACAGCGGATCCTGCGACTGTGCGGAGACGGACCATGAGCCGATCCCGAACGCACAGCGCGGTGGTGACCGCGGATCAGGTGTGCTCGAGTGCCAGCAATTCATTGGTGCTGATCGCGGTGGCGCAGAGCGCCGCGCCCGACGATTTCGGTGCTCTGGCAGCACTATTCGTGATCGTTACGGCCGCGCTCGGATTCAATCGTGCGTCGATGGGGACGCCCTTGTTGCTGCTGAGCTCCGATTCCGTGGCCGACATCCGGAGTGAGACCGATTACGCGGTGACATGGGCGCTGGTGACGGCGCTGCCGGTGACTGGCGTCGTGGCGGCGGGTGCGGTGTGCCTTGATGTCCGGGTACCGGGGTTGCTGATGGCGGCCGGGGTTGGGCTGGTGCTGACACAGGATGTACTGAGGATCTCGGCTATCGCCGCATACCGCCCACGGTTGGCACTGATCAGTGATTTCACCTGGATGGTGTTCATGATCGTCGTCGTGATCGCAGGAGCCGCGGGTGTCGGCGTCGGCGCTGCGACCGTCCTGCTGGTGTGGCTGGTGGGCGCCGTGGTGGCAGTGGTGATCGTCGGAGTTCCCAGGGGATTCCGGATACGCACCCGGGTGCTCGCATGGTGGTCGACCTACTGGCGACACCGGTTGCGGCTGGGCATCTTCGGATCTGTCGACCAGGTATCGGTGCTGACGGTGGCGGCCGTGGTGGCGCTCACCGTCAACTCTGCGGGTGTGGCCGCGATCCGCGGCGCGAGCACACTGTTCGGTCCGCTTGCGATGCTGCTCAGCGCCATTCCATTGTTGTTCATCCCGCATGTCCAGCGCACGGAGCTTCCGATCGGCGCGCAGTGGCGGCTGTTGAGTCGCGGGGCCATCCCGGCGTCGGCGGTCGCCGCGATCTTCGGTGTGATCGCCTCTGTGATACCGGAATCGTTGGGCGCGTTGTTCTTCGGCGACTCCTGGATACACGTCCGGGGTATCGTCGCGATCATCGGGATCGAGTACGCGGCCATAGTGTGGATCGCCTGTGCGTACAGCATGCTCCAGTCACACGGCCGGTCTGCGGCGATCCTGCGAGTCAAGGTCAGCCAGATCATCATCCAGATCGGGGCGTGCGCGGCCGCAGGCGCAGCCTTCGGATCGGTCACCGCCGTGGCGTGGGCGATGGCCGCGACGGCAGTGGCGGTGGCGTTCTGGGGGGCGTACGTCGCGCAGCGTCCGAGCGCGTGGTCCGGCGTGCCCGGACGTGGGGTTCAACCTATCGAAGCGGAGGGAGTCGTATGAGCAAGCCGGAGAACGTCACCGCGCGTGGCACGGTGATGCGCAACCTGGTCGTCGCCGCGATCGTGCTGTTGGCCGCGGTGCTGGTGACCGCGGTAGTGGCACGTTCCGAGAGAAGTCGCGAGGTCACCGACGTGGTCAATGCCGACCGAACGGCTCCGCTCGTGACCAAGGCATCGACCGAGCGAACCCGGGAAGTGGCCGTCATCGGCGATTCCTATACCTCGGGAACGAGTGTTGGTGGGCAGGGCGACCGCTCGTGGGCGCGGACCGTCGAAAAGCTGATTCAGCGTCGGATACCCAACACCAAGTTCAAGATCGCCGCGATCGGAGGCAGCGGCTACGTGGCCCAGGGATCGGTGCAGCTGACGTTCCGGGATCAGGTACGGCGAGTCGTCAACCGCAACACAGACGTCGTTGTGCTCTTCGGTAGCCGGAACGACCTCATAGCCGAGAACGACCAGCTGCAGGCAGCGGTGACCGCCACCCTGGCGACGGTGCAGTCGCTGAGTCCGTCGGCGAAGATCATCGTCATCGGGCCCGCTTGGGTCAACGAGTATCCGCCAGGAGGATTGCTCGCTCAGTTGAGGGTGATCGAACTCGTCGCGAACAAGTTCGACGTGGAGGCTCTGGACCCCGTGGCAGCCCGGTGGTTCACCACCACCACACCGGATCTCATCGGTTCCGACAATGTGCACCCCAACGATGCAGGGCACCGAATGATGGCCCAGAAGATCTATCCCCTGATCCTCAGCGCTGTTGACGCCACCGCCGGTATGCGCGGCTGAGCAGTCGACCCAGAGCGGTCGGCCCGAGAAGAAAGCAGACAGACCATGTTGATTCGCGACCGATGGTTAGCCCCCTGGCTCGTGATCGCGCTGTGCGGGATCCTCGGCCTCGGCGGCGGAGTCATCCGGAACCTCACCGCATCCGACGATGTCACCATGGTGGCGTCGGTGTATGTTCGGCCACCGACCAGTGGTAACCCATCCGATGCGGTACAGGGCGAACAGTATGCGCGTAGCCTCGCGCAGCTCTTCGCGTCGCTGGCCCCCGGCGTCGGACTGGGGGAACGCGTCAAAGCCCGGCTCCACCGCGAGGGCATCGGAATCGAGCCTGCGACCGTGACGGCAACGGCCCCACAGGACGCGGCGGTGGTGAACATCGTGTTCGCCGGCAGCGACGTCGACTCGGTGCAACGTACCGGCGATGCACTGCTCGCCGAATTGCCGGCATATGCGGCAAAGGTGCGGGGGTCGGCCGGGGTCGCGTCCGAGGATGTCACGGTCACCGTCGAACAATCGAAAGCCGCAGGGCCATCACTGCTTTCGCGGCTGGCCGGTCTGGCGGTGTGGGTGGTCGCCGGGCTGATGCTCGGCTGGGCGGCGGTGTGGTTCGCCGGTCGCCGGCGATCGGCAGTCGAGTCCGACGCCGAGGTCCGGGAGATCACCGGCGTCTCAACCCTGGTCGACTACCGATTCGGAGCGTCCCGGTCGGCTCGCGTAGTGGCGGCACAGTTGCTGGCCGCGGCCGGACCTCGACGTGCGATCGTGCTCATCTCCGCCCGGCACATCGACGGTGCCCGGCAGGTGGCAGGGGAACTCGCGGCCGCGTTTGCCGATCTCGGCGAACGGGGGGTGCTCGTCATAGGCGACGCCGTCGCTGAGCCGTCGTCGCTGTCTCGGGTACCCGCCAACGCGGCATGCTTCCTGACGTGCCGGCCGGCGGTGACACGTGCCACCGACCTGTCCCTGCTGGCCACCATGGTCACTGGTAACGGTGCCGCGCCGGTGGGGGCGCTGGTCGTGCGCGGCATCCCGCGTGGGGGTGATCCGATGCGCTCCGCAGCAACCGCGTCGACGGTGAAAAGTACTGAACCGGAACGAGATTGGCCCCGGATCGACGTATTCGAGAACGCTTCGGCCGGTCGACGATGAGCCCGAATCTCATTCTGGCGGTGGTGACTTCAGGATTCGGGCTGGTGACCATCGTTTGTGTGGCCCGGGGCAGATCGGCCGGCCTGCCGTCGGTGGTGCTCGGGACCCTGTTCTGGGTGGTAGGGGTTTTCGGACACCCGTTGTGGCAATGGTCGAGGTTCTCCGAAGGGGCCGGGCTGCCTGCTTTCATCAGCTCCGAGGCGATGGCGCAGTCGGCGGCCGTACCGGCTTTCCTTTTCGCGTCGATCGGTGCATTTGCCTCGGTGTATCTGCTGCCCGGCCCGAATATGACAATGGGATCGGAAGGTGCGCAATCAGATTCGGTCAGAACCGGCGGAGGCAAGCGGCGTTCCGCGTCGGCGGGTGCCTTCCGTGGGGCGACGACCTCCGGCGCGGGATCCGCCGGGGAAAGGGCCCTCGAACGCAGGACTCGCGACTCGCATCTGCTCGCGGTGGTCGGGTTCTCGTTGCTCCTGTACTCGCTATGGTGCATCGGCGAGGGGCCGAGTCTGCTGCGCAGGGAGATCTACCTGGCGACCGACGGCAATGAGTTCGTACTCCGGTTGACCTGGCCGGCGTCGCTGATCGTGGCCCTGGTCGTGCTGGTGGTTGGGTACGTAAGTACCAGTATGACTGTTCGCGTTGCAGCACTGGGGATGTCGCTCATCTGGTACTTGTCTCTGCTATCCGTGGGGACCCGGATGTCGTGTACCTTTCCGCTGATCCTCGGTGTGCTCGTGTTATATCGAGCGTTGGCGCCGGCACGGTACGGACTGAGCCGGATTCGGCCGGGCGGGGTGCTGGGCGCGGCGCTCCTCCTGGTGCTGGCGGTCGCGTCATTCGGTGTGATCCTGACAGCCCGGGTCAATCCCCACGGCCTGCTCAATCTGACAAGTCTGTTCACCGAGGTCGCGCAGTCACAGGACGGGCTGAGTGAACCGCTGAAACAGTTGGTCAGCTCCATAGCGGCGTCGTATCCCATTGTCGAACAATCGATGAACATGCACGTCGACAGCAGTATTCTCTTCGGTAATGCCAACCCGCTGCCCGGCACCGCCAATCCCGCTGATCTGGAACGCCTCTGGCCCTACGAGTGGGTGCCGCTGGCGTTTGTCGGCACGTGGTACGCGGC
Organism: uncultured Gordonia sp.; assembly: GCF_937858515.1. Classification (NCBI taxonomy): domain Bacteria; kingdom Bacillati; phylum Actinomycetota; class Actinomycetes; order Mycobacteriales; family Gordoniaceae; genus Gordonia; species uncultured Gordonia sp. The sequence goes on from NZ_CALLZT010000138.1 coordinate 33,904, forward strand.
GACCGGTCCGATCGGCCAGATCGCCTTGTTCGGTCTGATGGCGTGGATACCCGGGCAGTTGTTTGCCAACCTGAAGCGGGGACGGTGGGGCTCGGCCGCCTACATGGCCGTCGGATTCGCGATTCTGCTGGGAATCCTATCGATTCAGTACTCTTCTCGGATGCCGTGGCGGATTCTGTCCGTGGTCGTGGTTCTCATGGTGATCGCATACCTGGTGCGCGAACATCGTCCGGCTGCCACCTGGGAAACCCGGAGCTTTCTCCGGCCCCTTCCTTCTAGGAATTCGTGGACCGGCAGCCCGTCACCGGTCGGATACAACCATCGCGGGCATAGCGGCAGTGCTGGCGTTGGCGCGCAACTGCGGACCCACGATATTTGACTTGGGACGGCTCAGCGGGTCAATCGTCGAGATGATAGGTATCCCGGTCGATCCGGCGATGGTGATCGGACCATACCGGCCGCCGACGATATTCGATGTCGTGGAGCGGATGACGGGGATCCGGTGCTCGTCGCCGATACCGTTGACGAGAATGTCCGCGATGGTGTGACCGCCGATCCAGCCGGTCGAGATACCGGTCAGGTAAGGGAAGCCGTCGGTGTCGTCGGCGTAGACGATCCGCAGATCGGTGGGCGCGACGTTCTCGTTGCCGAACTTGCACGACCGCACGGTGAGACCCTGGCCGGAGTTGACTCCGGTGGCTGCGGGTTTCATCCAGATATCGACCCGTGGGTGACCCTGTGTCGGGCCGAATCGCAGGAAATCGTTGTTCTCGAAGTACACGTTGTTGCCGCCTTGTGCCAGGGCAACGTGCACGCGATTGGCATGAAAAGCGTTGTCGCGGATCGAGGTTCCGTCGGTCAGGCCTGAGAGCGAGATGCCGGTGGTCGACCTGTAGCCGTCGGAACGGAAGATGTTGCGTTCGATCTTCCAGTACGGATGATCGGAGCTGTGGTGTCCGATACTGGTGCGCTTGTAGCTGTTGAAGACACAGTCGGTCACTGTGAATTGGTCGTTGACGTTTGCGCCGGTGTAGGTGTTGCGGATATGGCCGAGCCCGCCGTCGAAACGAATCCCGGACACCGTGAGACTCTTCCAGCGACGGTTCGATTCGATGAAGTATGAGCTGTCGCGGAGGGAGATCGTCGTGAATCCCTGCCCGGCTCCGATGAATGTCGGGGCCTCGACGTCGATCCCCGGTCCGGCGAAGCGGTACGCGCCGGGAGGTACGTAGACCGGCAGCGTGGTCGCGGCGGCCGCCCGGAATGCGTCGGTCGAGTCGGACTGCCAGCTCGGATCCGCGCCACCGGCATACTTCTCGTCGGTGACCACCGCCATACCGGTGGCGGCCGCCGAGGCAAGTAGTTGCACATGTGAATCGGCGGGGCCCGGTGCGCGGGCCGACACCGGTGGTGGCGTGGCGCAGTCCCGTGGTGATCCGCGCAGAGCCCACGCGGCCCCGCCGGAAACGGTTGCCGCCCCCAGTGCGACGAGGAATTCGCGGCGACTGACTCCCATGGGCCTCCTCCATGCCGACCGGTGTCGCGTTCGTGCCGAAATCGTAATCCGGTACGACGGGGTACGCAGAGCAACCGGTTCGCCCCCGGATTTGGTGCGTATGGCGACGTTCCGGTACTGTCGACCGCGATGTGATGCGCAGCTGTGCGTCGTATCGGTTCAACCAGAGACCGTCGGTCAGCGGGAGTGATCCCGATCGAAGGCGCGAGTAACCTCGCCGGCCCACGCAGGATGAACGAGGACTGATCCTCCTTACCGCCCGGCTACAGTGCCGCGAGCACAAGGATATTCGCGCCCCGTGCCTTCTGTGTGCCGGGGCGTTCGCCATTTTCGGCGTATGCGGTGACTCTCCCTGAACGGCCGGTGGTTGGCGATACGTGAACCACAATCCCGTGCGGATCGATGATCCGCACTCTAGTGAGGAGAGAGGAGGCGAAGTATGGCCAAGTCAGAGAAGGTGTCCGCGGTTGCGGAGATCGCGGAGCAGTTCAAGGGATCGACGGCGACAGTCGTCACGGAATACCGTGGCCTGTCCGTCAAGCAGATCACCGAGCTGCGTCGTTCCCTCGGTGATGGCGCAACCTACTCCGTCGCCAAGAACACCCTGGTGAAGCGCGCCGCTGTCGAGGCGGGCGTCGAGGGGCTCGACGAGCTGTTCACCGGCCCGACCGCGATCGCCTTCATCGAAGGTGAGCCGGTGGTGGCCGCCAAGGCGATCAAGACGTTCGCCAAGGACAACAAGGCTCTCGTCATCAAGGGCGGGTACATGGACGGCAAAGCGCTGTCCGTGGCCGAGATCGAAGCGATCGCCGACCTTGAGACCCGCGAGGTGCTGTTGGCCAAGCTCGCCGGTGCCATGAAGGGCAACTTGGCAAAGGCCGCCGGACTGTTCAATCAGCCGGCTTCGCAGGTGGCGCGTCTTGCCGCGGCCCTGCAGGAGAAGAAAACCGAAGCCGGCGAATAGTTCGCCGCACCCCCGGACACGCCGTCCGGGAGCAACGACGTACTCCGTACCGGCCAGAACGGTACAGAGACTATAAGGAAGGACGCCAACCATGGCGAAGCTCACCGCTGACGAGCTCATCGATCAGTTCAAGGAACTGACCCTGCTGGAGCTCAGCGATTTCGTGAAGAAGTTCGAAGAGGTCTTCGAGGTCACCGCCGCCGCTCCGGTCGCCGTCGCCGCCGCCGGCGCTCCGGCCGCCGCTGCTGAGGCTGCTGCCGAGCAGGACGAGTTCGACGTCGTGCTCGAGGGCGCGGGCGAGAAGAAGATCCAGGTCATCAAGGTGGTCCGCGAGATCGTCTCCGGCCTGGGCCTGAAGGAAGCCAAGGAGCTCGT
>NZ_CALLZT010000139.1:0-36512 GCF_937858515.1 uncultured Gordonia sp.
ATCGACGAACTCGTCACCGAGGTTCTTGCGGATCGCCGTCATCCACTCGGAGATGCCGTCGGCGCCCGGCTTGAGCATCGCGGTGAGCGCCTCGTTGAGCAGCGCAACCGCCTCGCCGTCGTCCTTGCCGACGCCGATGCCGTACCGCTCGGTGGAGAACGGCGCACCGGCGGACTTGAGTGCGTCCTTGACGCAGGCGTCCTTCGGGTAGGTCATCTCGACCAGCTTGAACTCGCCTGACCAGAAGTTGGAGTACCCGGCCAGAATCGACTCGTCGGTGGTCAGTGCGTCGACCTTGCCCCGGCGCAGACCCTCGACGCAGGCCGAGTACGAATCGAACTCCTGCAGCTGGACCGACGGGAGCTGGGCCTTGACGTTCTGTGCCGACGTCGAACCCGTCACCGAGCAGAGCTTCTTGTCCTTCTGCAGGTCGGTGAGCTGGGTGATCGAGTCGTCGTCGCGGCGCACCAGCAGACCCTGATAGGTCACCAGGTACGGGCCCGCGAACGACACCTTCTTGGATCGGGCCGCGTTGATCGAGTAGGTGGCGGCGATGGTGTCGACCTCACCGTTCTCGATCATCGCCTCCCGGCGTGCCGACGGAGTCTCGCGCCATTTGACCTTGGGATGCTTGACCCCGAGCTTGTCGGCGATGTGGTTGACGACGTACCGCGAGACGTCGGCGTCGAATCCGTCGACGCCGCCGTTGTCGGGGTTGTAGATGCCCAGCCCGGGTTGGTCGAATTTGGTACCCAGCACAACCGACCCCTTCCGGATGGAGTCGACGAGGCTGCGCGGTTCGGTGCTGCCGCATCCGGCCAGGAGCGCGCCGACAGTGCCCAGGACCGCGATCAGGATGGTGAGGGTAACCGTCTGCCGTCGCATCAGTGCCCCAGAATTTTGCTCAGGAAGTCCTTGGCGCGTTCGGACTTGGGTGCGGTGAAGAAGCTCTCCGGATCGGTGTCCTCGATGACAGCGCCGTCGGCCATGAAGATGATCCGGTCGGCGGCCTTGCGGGCGAAGCCCATCTCGTGGGTCACCACGAGCATCGTCATGCCCTCCTTGGCCAGCGACACCATGACGTCGAGGACCTCGTTGACCATCTCGGGGTCGAGGGCCGACGTCGGCTCGTCGAACAGCATGATCTTCGGTTCCATCGCGAGCGAGCGGGCGATGGCCACACGCTGCTGCTGACCACCGGACAGTTGTGCGGGGTACTTGTCCTTCTGGCTGGCGATGCCGACACGGTCGAGGAGTTCGAGGGCCCGCTTGGTCGCGTCGGCCTTGCTCTTCTTACGGACCTTGATCGGTGCGAGGGTGACGTTGTCGAGGATCGTCTTGTGCGCGAACAGGTTGAAGGACTGGAACACCATGCCGACGTCGGCACGCAGGGCGGCGAGGTCCTTGCCTTCGGACGGCAGCAGGGTGCCCTCGATACGGATCTCGCCGCTGTCGATGGGTTCGAGGCGGTTGATCGTTCGACACAGGGTGGACTTGCCCGATCCGGACGGGCCCAGGACCACCACGACCTGCCCGCGGGGCACCTCGAGATTGATGTTCTTGAGAACGTGCAGGGGACCGAAGTGTTTCTCGACCCCCTTGATGGAGATCATCGGGGTACCACCTGGTGAGCTCCCCGACGACGGTGACGACGAAATATCCTTGGAAGGTGCATTCGGCGAATCGGTCATGAACAAACCCTAGTGCGCACTCGGACATCAGGCGCGCCGAAACGATAAGCTTGTTTGCCGTTGCTCACGAGTCCGATCCGGACGGCCTCACGAGTCCGTTCCGGACGGCCTCACGAGTCCGTTCCGGACGGGGGCGGGCGATTTGCGTCGGGTTAGTACTCTGGACGGGTGAGTATCGAGTTGTCCGAGCGTGCGCCGGAACCCATGGCGGCCGTGACGGATTTGGCAGGGACCGTATCGGGGGAGACGCTGAGCTATCAGGTCCGCACGTACGGCTGCCAGATGAATGTGCACGATTCCGAGCGGATCTCCGGCCTCCTGGAGGGGGCCGGCTATGTCCGCGCCGCCGAAGACGACGAGGCCGACCTCGTCGTGTTCAATACGTGCGCCATCCGCGAGAACGCCGACAACAAGCTGTACGGCAATCTCTCACACCTGGCCCCGGTCAAGTCCCGCAAGCCCGGAATGCAGATCGCGGTCGGCGGCTGCCTGGCGCAGAAGGACAAGGACACGGTGCTGCGCAAGGCACCGTGGGTGGACGTGGTGTTCGGCACCCACAACATCGGGTCGCTGCCCGCACTGCTGGATCGTGCCCGGCACAACGAGGCCGCGCAGGTGGAGATCCTCGACTCCCTCGAACGGTTTCCGTCGACGCTGCCGGCCAAACGAGACTCTGCGTACTCGGGTTGGGTGTCGGTGTCGGTGGGCTGCAACAACACCTGCACGTTCTGCATCGTGCCGTCGCTGCGCGGCAAGGAGGTCGACCGGCGACCGGGCGATGTCCTGGCCGAGGTGCAGGCGCTCGTCGATCAGGGTGTTCTGGAGGTGACGCTGCTAGGGCAGAACGTGAACGCTTACGGCATGTCGTTCGCCGACCCCGACCAGCCACGTAACCGGGGTGCGTTCGCCGAACTGCTACGGGCGTGCGGCGACATCGACGGTCTGGAACGCGTCCGCTTCACCTCGCCGCATCCGGCCGAGTTCACCGACGACGTGATCGAGGCGATGGCGCAGACCCCCAACGTGTGCCCCCAACTGCACATGCCGCTGCAGTCCGGGTCCGACCGCATTCTCAAGGCGATGCGCCGCAGCTACCGGCAGCGCAAGTTTCTGGGCATCCTCGACAAGGTGCGTGAGGCGATGCCGCACGCGGCCATCACCACCGACATCATCGTCGGGTTCCCCGGCGAGACTGAGGAGGACTTCCAGGCCACTCTCGACGTCGTGGAGCAGGCCCGGTTCTCCAGCGCGTTCACCTTCCAGTATTCGCCGCGACCGGGAACCCCGGCAGCCACGATGGACGACCAGGTGCCGCCGGAGGTCGTCTCGGAGCGGTACAAGCGGCTCATCGCCCTGCAGGAGAAGATCTGCCTCGACGAGAACCAGCGCCTGGTCGGTACCGAGGCCGAACTGCTTGTCGTCGCCGACGAGGGTCGTAAATCCGCTGCCACACAACGGAAGACAGGTCGTGCCCGTGACGGCAGACTGGTGCATTTCACAGCCGGTTACCGGGCGCAGGCGATCCGGCCGGGTGATGTGGTGACCACCACGATCACCGGTGCCGCACCGCATCACCTGGTCGCCGACGCGGGCGTCATCAGCCACCGCACGACCCGCGCCGGTGACGCACACGAGAAGGCGATCACGCCGGTCACCGCACCGATCGGTGTCGGGCTGGGCATGCCGTCGATGGGTCCACGGCCCGCCGAGCCCGCCGTAACGGGCTGCTCGGTCGGTTGCGGGTCCTGAAAGGAGAGCGCAGTGAACGAGCACATCGGACCTGCCCAAAGTCCCGCGGGCGGACAGTTCGCGGCCTACGAGGCGGACCTGCGGGCCGCCGAGAAGAAAGTGGCGGGTGAGATCGATCCGGGAGCCCGGGCGCTCATGGTGGCCGTCGGGATACTGCTGGCGATGCTGTCGCTGGTCTTGCCGCACACCGGCGACGCGAGCGGTATCGAGGTGCTGGCCTCGGGCGCCGACGCCGATGCCGCCCACCTCAACATCACCTCGCGGATCTTCGTCTTCATGCTCGTCATCTTTCCCATCGGGGCGTCGGCCGCGGCGCTGCTGACCCGCAGGTGGGTCGTCGCCTGGGTCGCGTTGTGCGGCACCGCGGTGACCTGCGTCGCCGGGATGCTGGCGTGGTGGTCACGGCACACACCGGGCGTCGGGGGCGTGGAACCGCCGTCAGGCGTCGGCATCGGGCTGGTGCTCGGCGAGATCGCGGCGCTGCTGCTCGCGTTCCACTGGGCCCGGATCGTGTGGGCGCGGAGCACCTACCATCTGGCTCTGGAAGAGGAGCGCAGGCGCGAGGCCGCCGAACGCGACGAGTTGGCCCGGGTACTGCAAAGCCGCCCCCGATCGGCCACGGGCGATGAGGACGGGCCGCACTAGGCGGCGAAGCAACGGGTCAGGGCCACCGGAGGATGTTCCCGGTGGCCCTGACCCGTTTGTGAGGTGACTCAGCGATCGGAGATGGCGCTACGCGCCGCTTCGGCCCACTCACGCCACTGCGCGGCCTGCTCACGCAGCTTGGCGGCGTCGCGGTCCTTACCTCGCTCGGCGGCCTTGGTGGCCTGTTCCTCGAACTGGGCCGCACGGTCGGCGAACTGCGCCGCACGCGCCTCGGCCTCAGGATCGGTGCGCTGCCACTGGGCGTCCTCGGCGTCCCGGATCCTCTTCTCCAGTGCGCGGGCCCGGTTCTCGAGGGCGTGCATCTGCTCGCGTGGCACTTTGCCGATCTCGTCCCACTTGTCGCGGAACGCGCGGAACTCGCGCCGTGCCGCATCGAGATCGGTATTCGGCGTGATCAGCTTTTCGGCCTCGGCGAGCAGAGCCAGCTTCTCCGACGCGTTGGCGGCGAACTCGTTGTCCCGCTCGGAGGCCACGGAATTCCGGGCGGCGAAGAACAAGTCCTGAGCGGCTTTGAACCGCTGCCACAGGGCATCGTCGGTGTCTCGGGGTGCACGTCCGGCAGCCTTCCACTCGGCGAGCAGGTCCCGGAACTTCGCGGCCGTGGGCGCCCAGTCGGTGGACGAGGAGAGTTCCTCGGCCTTGGCGATGATCTCCTCCTTGCGCACTTTGGCACCGACCCGCTCGCGGTCGAGCTCGGCGAAGTGTGCGCCCCGTCGTCTGTTGAAGGCGTCGCGGGCCTTGGCGTAGCGCTTCCACAGCTGGTCGTCGGTCTTGCGGTCGACGCCCTTGATGCCCTTCCATTCGTCGAGAATGGCCCGTAGCCGGTCGCCGGATGCCTTCCACTGCGTCGAATCGGCGCCGATCTGTTCGGCTTCGGCCGCCAGCTCTTCTTTCCGGGCGATCGCCGTCGCCCTGGCCTCCTCGCGGGCGCTGCGCTGGGCCGATGCCACATCGTCGGCGCTGGACACGATGGCGGTCAACCGTCGTTCGATGGCGGCGACGTCGCCGAGGACCGTCGCTGTCGGCAGTTCGTCGAGCAGGTGCTTGGCGCTCTGCTGGGCCTTGCGAGGATCTCCCGATCCGGCGGCCAGCCGTTCTTCGAGGATCTCGACTTCGGTGGCCAGGTCGTCGAATCGCCGGGCGAAATGCGCGAGTCCATCCTCGATCGACCCCGCCTGCCACGAGCCGATCGAACGCTCACCCTCGGCTGTCTTGAGCCACACCACGCCGTCGGAGTCGATGCGCCCGAACGCGTGCGGGTCGCCGTGCGGAACCGGTGCGTGCGTCGGAGGAATTGCCGCCGACGGTCTGGGGCCGGGCCGCGGTCCGGGGCGAGGCCCGGGCCGGGGAGCAGGAGCCGGGCGTGGGGTTCCCTGGTCGTTCGCGGTGGGATCGGTCGGATTGGTCATTTGCTCACACGTCCCTGCACTCGTTTGTGCCGCGCGTCGCGGCTGCCGTTATCGCTGACATCGGCGACCACAGTGACATGGAACGCCGATCATCTCCACCATTCAAACAGTTCAGGCGAGTTGGTGTCGCGTCCTCCCGCGTTTTTCGGCGATTGTCGCCCGATGTTCTCGCTGATGGTTGCGTGGTCGATCACGCAGTGGTAGCCGGTCGGAAGCGCGGCGGGAGCCGGTGCCCGGCCGGACACCGCTGCACGCTGTTCGGATACCGTGGCCCATTGTGTTGGCCCGCGTCGTCTTCGTTCCGAGTGCGCCCTTGGTGGTGCCACAACTGGCCGGTCCCCGGGCGACGGACACGGCCGCGGTACGTGACGCCGTCCGGTCTGCCGGGTCGGCGCTCGCGGAGTTCGCCCCGGATTGGGTGGCCATCGGCGCCGCCGACATCCCCGGCACACGATTGGCGACGCGTGGGTCGTTCGCGCCCTACGGCGTCGATGTCGGTGTGTCGTTGCGCGCCCACGACCGCGCCGACGGCGACGTCCACGACGAAGGTGACGGGCGCCGGGGTCTGGCGACATCGCCCGGCGAGACGGACGCCGCGGGGCTCGCCGGCAGGCTCCCACTGTCCATGCTGATCGCGGCCTGGGTACGCGAGGCCGCCGGGGCGGATCGGGTCGAACCGTTGACCATCGATCCGGACGAGACACCGGACCGATGTCTGCATGTGGGCCGGACGCTGGCCGCCGAGCTGGCGGCAACGGACAGGCCCGTCGGCGTGTTGGTCGTGGGCGACGGTTCCACACAACTGAGTCCGTCGGCCCCCGGCGGTGGTCTGGTACAGGAGTCGGTCACGCTCAACGATCAGCTGGTCGCGGCCATCGGAGCCGGAGACCGTGACCTGCTGGCCGGCCTGTCGGCCGAGGCATGCGACCGAGCCGGAGTCGGTGGCCGCGCAGCATGGCAGGTAGCGGCAGGACTGGGCGACGGATTGCCGATCACCGCACATCTGGACTATGCCGGAGCACCGTTCGGCGTCGGGTACGTCGTCGCATCCTGGACGCCCGGGACACGGACTTCCCTGACATGAGCGGTGGGTCATCGAAACCGCCTGTGCCGGTCGCGATCGTCGGGCCCACCGCGAGCGGCAAGTCGGCGCTGGGCCTCGATATCGCCGAACGGCTCGGCGGCCAGATCGTCAACGTCGATGCGATGGCCCAGTACCGCGGCATGGACATCGGTACTGCCAAACCGCCCGTCGCCGAGCGGCGCGGCATCATCCACCATCAGCTCGACGTCCTCGACGTCACCGAGACGGCGACCGTCGCGCGCTACCAGGACGCAGCCCGCGCCGACATCGAACGACTCCTTGGCACCGGCATCACACCCGTCATCGTCGGCGGATCGATGCTGTACGTACAGGCACTTCTCGACGACTGGTCGTTTCCCGCCACCGATCCGCTTGTCCGAGCCGGGTACGAGCAGCAACTTGCCGACATCGGTGTCGCAGCGATGCACCGTCTGCTTGCCGAGGTGGACCCGCAGGCGGCCGCCACGATCCTCGATACCGACGGCCGACGCATCGTGCGTGCGCTGGAAGTCGTCGAACTGACCGGAAAGCCGTTTGCCGCGTCGGCCCCGACAATCGGCGAACCACGGTGGGGCACGATCATCCTTGCGGTCGACCGGGACACCGCGGCCCTCGACGAACGGATCGCCCGGCGCACCGGGCAGATGTTCACCGATGGGCTGGTGGCCGAGGTCGAGGCACTGTGCGAGGCAGGGCTCCGAGAGGGAGTCACCGCGCCGCGGGCGATCGGCTACGCCCAAGTGCTCGACTATCTCGACGGCACGATCGACCTTGACCAGGCGCGCGAACTCACCTTCATCGGGACCCGCCGCTACGTGCGGCAGCAACGCTCGTGGTTCCGCCGCGACCATCGGATCACCTGGCTCGACGGCGGCGACCCGGACCTGCTGACCACCGCGATGGGGGTTGTCGGATCCGATTGAACGGCACCGTCGTCGTCGGCGTCAGATAGGTGGCACGTCGATGATGGGGCGGTGCACATCCGCGCCGGGACCGTCGAAGTGCCACCATTCGCCCGAATAGACCCGTAGGCCGCCGGTGCCCATCACCGTCCGTAGCCGGGCCCGCGCGGCTCGTGCCGAGGGTGACACGCCTTCGGTGGCGTACGCGGTTGCCCGCGGGGTGAACGAGTCGAAGCCGGTGCCCATATCGACGAGGCAGTACTGGTACAGGCGACTTGCGGCGGGGCAGCCGGGTCGCCGGACCGCCAGCGTCACATCCACCGAGCGACCTGATTCGTGGCTGACCGAATACGGGCCGGGCGCCGCGACCCACGCCGGATCGGGCACCTTGTCGTACATCCTCTGCTGTACCGAATGTGGCCGGTAACAGTCCCAGAACACGAGCTTCTCGCCCCGTCGCGCGGACCGGAGGGCGCTGCCGGCCGCGCGCAGCCCGGGAATCATCGACCGGTGGACCAGGCAGCGGGCGTTCACCGGATACAGGCGTACACCGACGAAGTTTCGCGTGGTCGCGTAGCGCAGATCGATGATGGCGTCGGGCACCACCGTGCGGACGTCAACCAGCCCGGCTGCCCGAGCCGCACCGTTGACCGGCGTCGCCGCGGGAGTGGCGGAGGTCTGCCCGGACATCGAGGTGCCGCCGGAACAACCGATCGCGGCGGTCACCGCCAGCGCCGTCACGCACAGCCGTGCCGGTGTCGTTCGAAGCCGCATGTCCCTGTAGTACCACGCATTCGTCCGGCCGCGCCGATCCGGCACGTAGTGTTGTGACGATGAGCGATACCGACGCGCTGCGTTTTGTCAAAGGGCACGGAACCCAGAACGACTTCGTGGTGCTCGCCGATCCTGCCGCCGAACTCGATCTCGGCGTCGATGTGGTGGCCGCGATCTGCGACCGGCAGCGAGGCATCGGAGCGGACGGTCTGTTGCGCGTAGCCCGCGCGGTCGCCTTGGTTGAGCGTGGGATCCTCGACGGACTGCCTGATGGTGTCCGGCCCGACGACTGGTTCATGGACTACCGCAACGCCGACGGGTCGATCGCCGAGATGTGCGGCAACGGGGTTCGGGTGTTCGCGCACTATGTGCGAGCCACCGGACTGATCGACACCGACACGTTCTCCGTGGGCTCGCGGGCCGGAGCGCGTCCGGTGATCGTGCACTCCCACGACGACGTGCACGCCGATGTCACCGTCGTGATGGGGCAGGCTCGCGTCGACGGTCAATCACAGGCGCGAGTCGGGGAGACGACTTACACGGGCGCTGTTGTCGATGTCGGCAATCCGCATCTGGCCTGTGTGGTTCCCGACCTCACCCCGCAGCTGCTGGCCGAAGTCGACTTCTCCGCAGGTGTCACGATCGACTCCGTCGTGTTCCCGAACGGCACCAACCTCGAACTCGTCACCCCCGCGCGGCCTACCGACGGAGATGCCGACTGGGCTGCGGACATGCGGGTCTTCGAGCGGGGAGTGGGTGAGACCCGCAGCTGCGGTACCGGGCTCGTCGCCGCAGGCAAGGCCTCGCTCGGTGTGCTCAGTGAGGATTCGGGATCGTTGCGTATCACCGTCCCGGGCGGATCGGTGCTGGTCACGATCACCGCCGACGGGGCGACGCTGCGCGGACCGTCGATGCTTGTCGCCGAGGGCCGCTTCCGGCCGGGATGGTCGCGCGACGGCTGATCAGCAGACCGGAACCGGGGCGAAAAAGCAGATGCCCGGGATATGTGCACCGTGTCATCATGGAGGGCAAATGACTGAATCTTCATCCCACACCTCCGCAGATCTCACCGACGAGCCCGACTTCGACCCCGACGACTTCGGCCCGGTCACCGCCGGTTCCGGGACGGCCTCGGCATTCCGCATGGCACCGCCGACCACCGGTGAGCAACTACTGTCCGATCGAGCCTCGCTGCAGCGTGTCGCCGGACTGTCCACCGAACTCGAGGACGTCACCGAGGTCGAGTACCGACAGCTGCGCCTGGAACGGGTCGTGCTGGTCGGCGTGTGGACCGAGGGCACCGTCGCGCAGGCGAAGGCGAGCATGGTGGAACTCGCAGCCCTGGCCGAAACCGCCGGTTCGCAGGTTCTCGACGGTCTCATCCAGCGCCGGTCCACCCCCGACGCCGCGACCTACATCGGCTCGGGTAAGGCCGACGAACTCCGCGAGGTTGTGCTCACGACCGGCGCCGACACCGTCATCTGCGACGGCGAACTGACCCCGGCGCAGCTGACCGCCCTGGAGAAGGTCGTCAAGGTCAAGGTCATCGACCGCACCGCGCTGATCCTGGACATCTTCGCCCAGCACGCCACCTCACGCGAGGGTAAGGCGCAGGTGTCACTCGCCCAGATGGAGTACATGCTCCCGAGGCTGCGCGGCTGGGGTGAGTCCATGTCGCGCCAGGCCGGTGGCCGGGCCGGCAGCAACGGTGGCGTGGGCCTGCGTGGCCCCGGCGAGACCAAGATCGAGACCGATCGCCGCCGCATCCGGGAACGGATGGCCAAGTTGCGCCGCGAGATCCGCGAGATGAAGACCGCACGGACAACCAAACGCGCTGCGCGGCAACGGAGTTCGATTCCCAAGATCACGGTCGCCGGCTACACCAACGCGGGCAAGTCCAGCCTCGTCAACGCGATGACCGGATCCGGTGTCCTGGTTCAGGATGCGCTGTTCGCCACCCTTGATCCCACCACTCGCCGCGCCACTCTCACAGACGGACGTCAGGTTGTGTTCACCGACACCGTCGGATTCGTACGGCACCTGCCTACTCAACTCGTAGAGGCGTTCCGGTCGACGCTTGAGGAGGTCGTCGATGCCGATCTGCTCCTGCATGTCGTCGACGGGTCGGATCCCTTTCCGCTCGAACAGATCTCGGCGGTACGCCGGGTGATCAACGAGGTCGTCGCCGACGAGGGCTCCGCCGCTCCGCCGGAGCTGCTGGTGGTCAACAAGATCGACGCGATCGACGAGACCCGGCGTACCGAACTGCGTGGCATGCTCGGCGGCGCGATGTTCGTCTCGGCGCAGACCGGGGAGGGGCTCCCCGAGTTGTTCGACCGAATCCGCACCGAGATCGCGCGCGGCGACGTTGAGGTGACGATCGCGGTGCCGTTCAGCCGCGGCGACGTGGTCTCCCGCATCCACCGCGACGGCGAGGTGCTCTCGACCGACCACGACGCACAGGGCACCGTCATGCGGGTACGGGTGCCGGCGTCGATGGCCGGTGAGCTCGCCGAGTTGCGGGTGTCTTAGCACTCGCCGCCCAGAACGAACGGTTCCGGCCCGTCACGCACAATGCGTGACGGGCCGGAACCATCAGGACGACAGGCTATTCGGCGTCGAGATCCTTGGCGACGATCGCGGCGATCGCGTCGACGGTGGCCTGATCGTCGGCGCTGATGACCACGGGAGTGCCCTTCTCCGCACCGAGGGTCATGATCAGCAGGGCCGAACCGGCGTCCACGGGCTCTTCGCCTTCGAGGCCGATGGTGACCGACTGCCCGGTTTCCGCGGCGGCCTCGGCGATGATGGTGGCGGGGCGGGCGTGCAGGCCGACCGCGGATCCGACGGTGACGGTGGTGCTGGGCATGAGATATTTCTCCTTCAATTGAGCGGTATTCAGTGGGGTATGGCGGGTTGCTGCGATCGTAGGCGGGTCAGGCCGCGACCGTCTGCGGTTGCGCGGTATCGCCGGACTTGTTGCTGGGCTTCCAGAATTGTTTGGCCGCGGTGACGGCCAGCCCGGAGACGACGGTGCCGGCGAGAAGAGCCACGAGGAACAGGCCCCAGTTGTTCATCGCGAAGAACACGAACACGCCGCCGTGCGGTGCGCGCAGCTCCACGCCGAATGCCATGCACAGTGCGCCGGTGACGGCTCCGCCGAGCATCGTCGACGGGATCACCCGCAGGGGATCGGTCGCCGCGAACGGGATCGCGCCCTCGGAGATGAACGACGCGCCCAGCAGCCAGGCGGCTTTGCCGTTCTCCTTCTCCGGGTCCGAATACAGGCCCGGCCGCAGCACGGTCGACAGGGCCATCGCCAGCGGTGGCACCATGCCGGCGCACATCACCGCGGCCATGATCTGGTACTGCGCGTCGCCGGCGGTGGCCGAGGCGATTCCGGCGGTGGCGAACAGGTATGCCGACTTGTTGAGCGGGCCGCCGAGGTCGAAGCACATCATCAGTCCGAGCACGATTCCGAGTGCGACAGCCGAACCGCCGGACATCGAATCGAGGCCGTCGTTGAGCCTGTCCATCAGCCACGACAGCGGCCTGCCGAGCACCATGTACAGCACACCGCCGACCGCTGCGCTGCCGAGCAAGGGGATGATCACCACCGGCTGTAGGCCACGCGCCCACTGAGGCAGCGGGATTCGGGCGATCCACAGGCACACCACACCGGCTATGAGACCACCGAGCAGCGCACCGAGGAAGTTCGCGCCGATGGCGACCGACACCAGACCGGCCACGAAACCGGGGGCGATGCCGGGCCGGTCGGCGATTGCGAACGCGATGTATGCGGCAAGAACCGGTACGGCCAGGCCGAGGGCCGCGCCGCCGATGGCGAAGCTCACCGCACCCAGGTAGGTGCCGATGCCGCCGTCGGGCAGATTGGTGATGGTGTTGTGCAGCGCGATGTAGGCGCCGTCGGACAGCGAACCGCCCGGGTCGAGGGTGGACTTGCCGATCTCGTACCCGGCGAGCAGGAAGCCGAGTGCGATGAGCAGGCCGCCGGCGGCGACGAACGGGATCATGTAGCTGACGCCGGTCATCAATGCCTGTCGGGTCTGCCCGCCCAGTCCGACGCCGCCGCCGGCCGGTGCCACGTCGTCGGCGGCGCCGCCTTCTGCTCCGGCCACTCGTGCGGCATTCGGATCACCCGCCGCCGCAACGGCTTCGGCGATCATCTTGTCCGGCTCGTTGATGGCCCGTTTGACGCCGGAGGCGATCACGGGTTTGCCCGCGAACCGCTCCTTGCCCTTGACGCCGACATCGGTGGCGAAGATGACCGCGCCCGCATCCGAGATCACCTTCGGATCGAAAGGCGTTGTCGCCGAGGATCCTTGCGTTTCGACGTGAAACTCGACACCGGCCCGCTCGGCCGCGTACTTGAGTGCGTCGGCGGCCATGTAGGTGTGGGCGATGCCGGTGGGGCACGCGGTGATCGCGACGATCGACGGCTTGTCGGAAGCTGCCGGTGCCGTCTCGGTTGTCGCGGTGGGGGTCACCGCTGCCGGCGCCGCTGTGGCCGACGCTGCTGCGGCGGCAGGAGCAGCGGTCTTCTTGGGCGCCGGAGTGATCGCCCCGTCCACGAGTTCGACGATGCGTTCGGGGGTTTCGGCCGAACGCAGATCCGCGACGAAGTCGGGCCGCACCAGGGCGCGGGCCAGCGCACTGAGCAGCTTCATGTGCTCGCTGCCCCCACCCGCCGGTGCGGCGATGAGGAAGACGATGTCCGCCGGTCCGTCCGGTGCTCCGAAGTCGACCTTGGGCGCGAGCCGGGCCATAGCCAGGCTCGCTTCGGTGACCGATTCGGCGCGGGCATGCGGGATGGCGATGCCGCCGGGCAACCCGGTCGCCGACTTGGCTTCCCGGGCCAGGGCGGCCTCGACGAGGTCCGAGGCGTCCGTGGTGCGGCCTGCCTCGCCGAGCGCTCCAGCGAGAAAGCCGATCACCGCCGGTGGATCGGCACCGGCGTCGACATCGAGCCGCACCGTGTCGACGGTGATGATCTGTTGTGCCATGGGGTCTTCCTTTGTCGGGGTTCCTCTGCGAAAGGGGAGCGTCAGCGGATCGGGGTCAGTTCGGTGAGGACGACTCGCTCGAGATCGAGCTGAGCCGGCGATGGCGGCTGGGTACCGGCCAGCCCGGCCGCCGCCGCACCGTAGGCGACGGCCGAACGCAGCCGCTCGGGTTCGGGCTCACCTCGCAATGCGGCCAGGACGTAACCGGCCAGTGACGAGTCGCCGGCGCCGACGGTGCTTCGGGTGACAGTGGGTGGCGGGATCGCCGCCCAGCTGCCGGATGCGGTGGTGAGCACCGCGCCCGCCGCACCCAGCGTGGCCAGCACCGAACCTCCGGTGCGGGCGGACAATTCGGTCGCAGCAGCGACTATCGGTGCCAGATCTCCTGCTGCCGCAGCCGATTTGAGAACTGCGGAGTCCGCACCGGTGACCTCGGCGAGCTCTTCGTCATTGGGTTTGAGCAGGTCCGACCGTCCGCCGGCGGCAGCGACCAGCGGCGGCCCGGAAGTGTCGACGGCGACACGGCACGGCAGGTCGGCCAGGGCGTCGAGGAGCGTCCGGTACCAGTTGTCGGGCAGGCCCGGTGGCAGCGATCCGCACAGCGCCACCCACGCCGCCGACGCGGCGTGTTCGAGCACGAGTTCGGTCAGGCGCCGCGCCTGATCGGTGTCGAGAGCCACCCCGGGCGCGTTGATCTTGGTGGTGGTGCCGTCGGGTTCGGCGATGGTGAGGTTGGACCGGATCTCGCCGTCGACGGGCATGGTCCGGTACGGCAATCCGACGTCATTGAGTGCGGCGAGCAGCGGGTCACCGTCGCGACCGGGAAGCAGCGCCAGCGTGGGCACTCCCGCCTCCGCGGCGACCCGCGAGACGTTGACGCCCTTGCCGCCCGGTTCGGCGCGGGAGCCGGCGGCACGCTGCACCTCGCCGCGCTGCAGGACGCCCGGCAATTCCAGGGTGCGGTCCAGACTGGGGTTGGCCGTGAGCGTCACGATGTCGAAGTGAGCGGAGCTGTCGGGTGCGGCGGTCATGCGAGAACAACCTCGATTCCGTGGTCGGCGAGTTCGGCGGCGTCCGTCGGGCTGACCGTCGAGTCGGTGATGAGAACGTCGACCTCGTCGAGGGAGGCGAAGCGGACGAGGTCCTCCCGGCCCATCTTTGATGAATCTGCAAGCACCACAACCTGATCCGCAGACGACACCATCGCGCGTTTGACGGCTGCCTCCTCGGGATAGGGTGTCGAGAGGCCGTGGCGCGTGGTGATCGCGTTGGTGCCGATGAACGCCGTCGATACCCGCAGGCGTGCGATGGCGGCGACGGTATCGGCGCCGACGGTGGCCTGGGTCAGGCCGCGCACCCGACCGCCGACAGCGTGGACGAAGCCGTCGGAGTGGTTGGTCAGCACACCCGCGATAGGGATGCTGTTGGTGATCAACGTGAGGCCGTGGCCGTGGGGAAGTGCCATCGCGGCCTGAAACGTCGTGGTGCCCGCGTCGAAGAGCACTGACCCGCCGTTCGGTGGCAGGAACTTCATCGCCGCCGTTCCTATCGCGAGCTTGCGGTCGACGTGCGTGGTCTCCCGGACATCGAGGCCTTGCTCGGCGACGACGCGGATGAGGCCGGGCCGCACAGCACCACCGTGGACGCGTTGTAGATGACCGGCGCGTTCGAGCGTGGCCAGATCCCTGCGGACGGTTTCACTGGTGACGGAGAACCGGCCGGCGAGATCGGCGACCGAGGCGCGACCGATGCGGCGCACCTCGTCGGCGATCGCCTGCTGACGTTCCTCCGCGTACACGCGCACTCCGTTCGTTGATGGGGCAGCTCATTGGCCAGGGTTTGACACCCCTGGACTTTTCATTGGTCAGGGTTTGACACCCCTGGACTTCGACCGCGTCCGGTCGGTAGGGCTCGACCTTCTTCTGATCGTTCCCTCCAGAACCACATAACACCACATACCAGAAGGTGTGTATCGGCTTGAGTTGCCCGATCATTGGTGTGAGTTTGTGTGAGCTACGTTTGATTTAGTTGTTGATATCACTGTGTTTACGCTTGTCTCTGGTTCAAGTCAAGGCACAAATGTAGTGTAAATCACAGAAGAGGTCCGTGATGAGCGATTTCGTGGGTAGATTCGCATGGCGAGTACGCGGCGTGGCCGATCTGTGGGTTTGTGTATGAGTGTGTCCGACTCTGTTGACAGAACCGCAACTGCCTGCGAGTCTTGATTCACCGAACTGTTAGCTGAGTCACATGCTGACTCGTAGTCTCGAAGGTTCCTCGCAGCTGCGGTGCCGGAGTGAGGGACCGCCACGTCACAAGGATGGTGGACCATGCCCACAACAGCACTCAAGGGAACGCCCGTCGTCGGCGGCATCGCCTACGGGCCGGCATTGTGGCCGGGCGAGCGTCCGGTATATTCGCCGTCCGGCTCCGCCGACGTACCCGAGGGTGAGCGTGACGCCGAGGCGAATCGGTTCACCGAAGCCGCTGCCGCCGTCGCGGGACGGCTGCGTGAGCGGGCGTCGCATTCCAGTGGTGTGGCCGCAGAGGTCCTGTCCGCGACCGCGGGGCTCGCCGAGGATCGTGGCTGGGTGGGTGCGGCCAAGAAGCGGATCGCCAAGGGCGTGCGGGCTCCGGCTGCGGCGATCGCAGCAACCGAGGAGTTCGCGGCACTGTTCACCAAACTGGGTGGACTGATGGCAGAACGCGTGACCGACCTCAACGATGTGCGTGACCGGGTGGTGGCAGAACTGCTCGGCGTGCCCGAACCCGGTGTGCCGGTGCCCGATACGCCGTCGATCCTGGTCGCCGACGATCTGGCACCTGCCGATACCGCGGGGCTCGACCCGTCCCTGGTCACCGCGCTGGTGACCAGGCTCGGCGGACCGACCAGCCATACCGCGATCATCGCGCGCCAGCTGGGCATCCCGTGCGTCGTGGCAGTCTCCGAGCTCGCCGACGTGGCGGCGGGCACCACGATCCTGGTCGACGGCACCACCGGCGTCATCGAGATCGAACCCGATGCGGAACAGGCACGGTCGCGTGTCGAGGAGAGTCGTCGGATTGCTCAGGCGGCGGCCGCATGGTCAGGTCCCGGTCGTACGGCCGACGGCCACAGCGTCTCGATCCTCGCGAATGTTGCCGACGGTACGTCGGCCCGGGCGGCCACTGATCATCCCGTTGAAGGAGTGGGTCTGTTCCGTACGGAGCTCGCCTTTCTCGACAGGGCCG
Source organism: uncultured Gordonia sp. (assembly GCF_937858515.1). Taxonomy (NCBI): domain Bacteria; kingdom Bacillati; phylum Actinomycetota; class Actinomycetes; order Mycobacteriales; family Gordoniaceae; genus Gordonia; species uncultured Gordonia sp. The sequence continues at coordinate 16,531 of NZ_CALLZT010000139.1, forward strand.
ACGAGCCGTCGGTCGACGAGCAGGCCGCTCTGTACAGGGAGGTGATCGATGCCTTCGATGGTCACAAGGTGGTGATCCGGACGCTTGACGCCGGGTCGGACAAGCCGCTGAAGTTCGTGTCGCAGGAGCATGAGCCGAACCCCGCGATGGGCGTCCGTGGCAACCGGATCGCCTCGGTCCACCCCGAGATCCGTACCCACCAGCTCGACGCGATCGCCCGGGCCGCCGAGAACGCAAGTGTCACACCGTGGGTGATGGCACCGATGATCGCCGGGGCGGGTGAGGCCGAGGAATTCGCCGCCGAGGTACGCGGCCGCGGGCTCGTTGCGGGTGTGATGATCGAGATCCCCGCCGCAGCGGTACTCGCACCCGCGATCCTGTCCAAGGTCGACTTCGTCTCGATCGGCACCAACGACCTGACGCAGTACACGATGGCCGCCGACCGGATGTCGGCCGAACTCGCCGCGTTCACCGATCCGTGGCAGCCCGCGGTGCTGAATCTGGTGGCCAACGTCGCCCGGGCGGGCAAGGATCTCGGCAAACCCGTCGGCGTGTGCGGTGAGGCGGCAGCCGATCCGTTGCTGGCGTGCGTCCTGGTCGGACTCGGGGTCACCTCGCTTTCGAGCGCACCGGTCGCCGCCGCGGCGGTGGGTGCGCGGCTGTCGCAGACAACCAGTGACCAGTGCCGTGAAGCCGCCGAAGCGGCTCTCGCAGCGGAAGACCCGGAGGCCGCGCGGACGGCGGCGGCCGCAATTCTGCTGTAGGTCCTGCGGAGACGAATCGAACTCGCCCGGAAAGTGTTCCGGGCGAGTTCGATTCGTGTCTGGGGGCCTTCGTGTCTGGGGGCCTTCGTGTCTGTGGGCCTTCGTCAAACGCGGCGCATAACGGTGACGACCTTGCCGAGGATGGCCGCGTCGTCACCGGGGATCGGCTGGAAGTGGACGTTGTGTGGCATCAGCCAGACGTGTCCGTCTTTGCGTTTGAAGGTCTTGACGGTGGCCTCGCCGTCGATCATCGCCGCGACGATGTCGCCGTTGTCGGCGACGTTCTGCTGGCGCACGACCACCCAGTCACCGTCGCAGATGGCGGCGTCGATCATCGACTCACCGACGACGCGCAGCATGAACAGTGAACCCTCGCCCACCAACTCGCGCGGTAGTGGAAACACGTCCTCCACAGCCTCTTCCGCGAGGATCGGGCCACCGGCGGCGATCCGGCCGAGGACCGGCACGAATGTGGGCTCCGGCAGACTCGAGTCGACCACGGTGGGCTTGGTCGGCGAGTGGTCGGAATCCTGGACGTTGACCGCGCGCGGACGATTGTGATCGCGTTTGAGCAGCCCCTTGCGTTCGAGCGTGCGCAGCTGATGGGCCACCGACGACGTGGACGCCAAACCGACCTCGTCGCCGATCTCACGAATGCTGGGCGGGTAGCCACGCTCACGCACAGAGGCCCGGATAACCTCGAGCACGGCACGCTGACGCGGAGTCAGCGATTCCTCTGCCACAGCGACATCGGGTGTGCCGGACGGTTCTCCGGTCTTGTCACTCATGGATGTTCTCTCCTGTCGGTCAAGCCTGCCGGTCAAGCTTTTTTGGCGTGATTCGTCGAGATGTTCGATCGCCAGCCTAGACGAACTTTCGCCTGCTTACCAAACGTTTGTTCGAGATCCGCGCGACTTTGTCGCACCCCCGTGGTACAAATCGAACATCAGTTCATCGAACAACTGATCGAACAACTCGAACACCGAATGCCCGTCGAACAACCTCGGAGGTGGTGGCCATGGCCGCGACATTCGCAGAACCCGCCCGCCGCACGACATCCACTCATGACCGGCTCGCTCCGCTGCGACCGGCCGGGCATCACGGCGCCGGTCCGCGCCGGTCCGGCCACCGGACACCGGTTCCGGCCGGGACGCGCTGCACCGCACCGGGGCATGACCCACGCCAGATCGCTTCATGGGAGACGATCGCCCGGCGCCGCGCGTCCGCGACCGCAGTCCTGGTGGGTGCCCTGCTCGCGGCAGGTGTCTGGGTGCTGGTCATCGTCGGCAACAACTATGCCGACGCGGTGGCGCCCGATCCCACCGGCACCGCGGTCGTGTACGTGCGCTCGGGGGAGTCGTTGTCGTCGGTGGCCGCCCGGGTCGCCCCGGGATACCCCGTCGAAGCGGTGGTCGAGCGGATTCGTGAGCTCAACGACCTCGCCTCGTCCGGCGTGGTCCCCGGTCAGCCGCTGCTCGTGCCCCGATACCGATGAGCCCGATTCAGATGAACCGTGACCACGCCGCGGAGAGCAGGCACCGGCGCTGCGACGGGGTGTCCGCTGTCAGGGGTGCATCGAGCGCTCTGCTGATCGGCGGTATTCTCATGCCACAGGGTCCAGTCGGAAACCGACACGGTGTGACCGTTCCGCGGTGCGCCGGCGCGCCCCTCGACGGTCATGAGGACAACATGCGCTGCCCGTTTTGCCGCAACGAGGACACCAAGGTCATCGACTCACGTGTCGCCGACGAAGGGCAGGCGATCCGGCGCAGGCGGGCCTGTCAGGAATGCGGCCGCCGCTTCTCCACCGTCGAGAGCGCGGTGCTCTCGGTGGTCAAACGTAACGGAGTCACCGAACCTTTCAGCCGCGAGAAGGTGATGCGCGGCGTGCGTCGGGCCTGCCAGGGCCGACACGTCGACGAGGATTCGCTGGCGTTGCTCGCCCAGCAGGTGGAGGAGGCCATCCGGGCATCGGGTGCGGCCGAGATCCCCAGCAACGAGGTTGGATTGGCCATCCTGCGCCCGCTGCGCGACCTCGATGAGGTGGCCTATCTGCGCTTCGCGTCGGTGTACCGATCGTTCGATTCGGTGGAGGATTTCCAGCGCGAGATCGATGACCTTCGGGCGGTCTCGAATACGGCGGCCTCCGCGGAAGCAGGGTAGTGCGGGGCTGTCACCGCAGTGCGTCGATGGCCTTGATGACCCGCTTCTCCGACACCGGATAGGCGGTGCCGAGTCGCTGCGCGAACAGGCCGACCCGCAGTTCCTCGACCATCCACTGTGCCTCGTCGTTGACCGCATCCCGACGCGCGGCCGGTACTTTCGTGAGTCGGGAGTTCCAGTGTTCGATGACCCTGTCGATGCTGCGCAACCCTTGCGCGTCGCGATCGGCACCGCCGGGCAGTGCGTCGAGCCGTTGCTGCGCGGCCTGTAGATAGCGGGGTAGATGCCGCAGCGCCGACAGCGGCGTGGCTGCGATGAACCCTTCGAAGATCAAATGGTCGAGTTGTTCTGCGACATCGTCCGCGGCGGCGGAGCCGGCGTGCAAGTCGATGAGCCGGCGCAGTGGCGCGACTTCCCGCAGGGCTGCGATTGCCGCCGAAAAGTGTTCCGGTGCAGTCGATCGCACCTTCGGACTCAGTGCTGCGAGCAGGTGGCCGAAATCGTCGGGTGACCGCACCGCCGACACCTCGGAGATACGGTCGGCAACGGCGTCACGGATCGCGCGGAAGGTGCAGTCGGCGACCATCCGGTCGCGATCGCGGTAGGGGCTCTGGCTCAGACTCAACTTGCCCAGCGGATCGAGGCCCGCTGTGATCTTCGGTGTGAGTGCCGGAATCCTGTGGTCGAGCATCGCCGCCACCGCCACCGGCAGGTGTCGGTCACGTTCGGCGGCAGAGGTGGCGGCGGTGACCTGAACGGCGAAGCGAGAACCCGCCGGGACGGTGAGTAGGGCAGGGTAGCGGGTGACTCTCTGGCCGGCGATGGTCGTGGTGATCGAGTCGGACAGCGTGCCGATTCCGTCGGCTGTCCAGTCGGTGAAGGTGGGTGCCTTCTCCGTGCGGGAGCCGGAGCCCGGCGTTACCTTCTTGCGGAGTTCCGGCAGTGATCGCCCGGAGGCCACTTCTTGCCCGGATCCGTCGACCACGCTGAAGTTCATGACCAGGTGTTTGGGCAGTGCAGCCGGTGTGAAGTCGGAGGCGGCGATCGACGATCCGGTGATCACCGACAGTTCCCGCGCCAAACCTGCTACGAGCGGTTCCGAACGTGGCTTCAGGCGTGAGAGGGCGAGGTCAGCGAACCTGCTCGCCGGTGCCATGGTCTTGCGTACCTGCTTGGGAAGGGTCTTGATCAGCTCGGTGGCCACATCGCTGCGCAGGCCAGGCACGAGCCAGTCGAAGCCGGCGGGTCGCACGTGGGCCAGGAGCGGTTCGGGGATCACCACGGTCACACCGTCGTCGTCGGCCGTCGGATCGAACCGGTACCGCAGTTCCAGCGTCGCCTCACCCTGCCGCCATGCTGGTGGAAAATCCTTGTCGGCGTTGGGAACTGTGGTGGCGAACTGGGTCGGGTCGAGGTCGAGCAGTGCAGGTTCGGTGCGGCGGGCCTTCTTCCACCAGGTGTCGAAATGCCGGGTGGATACACAGTCGGCGCCGACCCTGGTGTCGTAGAAGTCGAACAGCTGATCCTCGGTGATCGAGATGTCGCGGCGGCGGATGCGTTGCTCGATGTCATCGACGGCGTCGAGCAGGTCGCGGTTCTTCTGGAAGAACTCGTGCGTGTTGGTCCATTCGCCGTCGACGAGTGCGTGGCGGATGAACAGTTCCCGCGAGACGACCGGGTCGATGGTGCCGTAGTCGACGCGGCGGCGGGCCACCAGCGTCACTCCATACAGCGTCACCTTCTCGTAGGCCATCGCCGCACCCCGGCGCTGCGACCAGTGGGGCTCGCTATAGGTGCGTTTGACCAGATCCCCGGCCAGGCGCTCGGCCCACAGTGGATCGACCGCCGCGACTGTATGCGCGAAAAGTCTTGAGGTTTCCAGGATTTCGGCCGCCATGAGGAACGCCGGCGGCTTCTTGGCCAGTGCCGACCCGGGAAAGATCGCCAGCGTCGTGCCGCGGGCGCCCGAATACTCGCGGGTGTCGCCGTTGCGGGCGGCGATGTTGCCGAGCAGACCCGACAGTACCGACCGGTGCACGGCGTCGGGATCGACCTCGACCTCGGGTATCTGCCAGTCCAGGTCGCGCACGATGCGGGTGAGTTGGGCATGGAGGTCACGCCATTCGCGGATACGCAGGAAGTGCAGGAACTCGCGTTCGCACATGCGGCGGAACTGGTTGCCCGACAGTTCCTTTCGTTGCTCGTTGAGGTACTTCCAGAGCATGAGATGGCCGAGGAACTCCGACTTGTCGGCGACGAACCGCCGGTGCGCGGTGTCTGCGGCCTCGCGCGCGTCGACGGGACGCTCACGTACATCGGGAACCGACAGCGCCGCGGCGATCACAAGAACATGGTCGAGGCAGCCGAGGGTGCGGGCCTCCACCAGCATCCGGGCCAGGCGGGGGTCGACGGGCAGTCGCGCCATCGTGCGGCCCACGTCGGTGAGTTGCGGTCCACGCGATCGCGGCCGCCGATCGTCGGAGTCCTTCGCTGTCTCGATGGACGTTTCGCTGATCGCCCCCAACTCGAGCAACGTGCCCAGGCCATCACGGATCGCCCGCGGATCGGGGGCCTGCACGAAGGGGAACTCGGCGACGTCGCCGAGACGTAGCGAGGCCATCTGCAAGATCACCGCGGCAAGGTTGGTGCGCAGGATCTCCGGGTCGGTGAACCCGTCGCGGGAATCGAAATCCTCCTCGCTGTAGAGACGAATGCAGACACCGGGCGCCACACGGCCACACCGGCCGGCGCGTTGTCGCGCACTGGCCTGCGAAACCGGTTCGACGGGAAGACGATTCACCTTGGTGCGGGTCGAATAGCGCGAGATGCGGGCGGTACCGACGTCGATGACGTACCTGATGCCGGGCACGGTCAGCGAGGTTTCGGCGACGTTGGTGGCCAGCACGATCCGCCGGCCGTCGGAGGGGGAGAACACCTTCTGCTGGTCGGCTATCGACAGGCGCGCGAACAGCGGCACGATCTCGGCCCCGCCGGCAGCCCGCCGTTTGAGTGCCTCTGCGGTGTCGCGGATGTCGCGTTCGGTGGGCAGGAAAACGAGGATGTCGCCGCGCTCGTGGGCCCACAGTTCGGTGATCGCGGCGTCGATGCCCTGGATCTGGTCGAGGTCGGCGTGATCGTGTTCGGAGTCGGGTGCATCACGCGAAGTGAGTGGCCGATACCGGACCTCGACCGGGTACGTGCGTCCGGATACTTCGATGATGGGTACGTCGGGATTGCCGGGAACCGCGAAATGCTGTGCGAACCGGCCGGGTTCGATGGTCGCCGAGGTGATGATCACCTTCAGATCCCGGCGGCGCGGCAGCAATTGCTTGAGATAGCCGAGGATGAAGTCGATATTGAGGCTGCGCTCGTGCGCCTCGTCGATGATGAGGGTGTCGTAGGCACGCAGCATCGGGTCGGTGGAGATCTCGCGCAGCAGGATGCCGTCGGTCATCACCTTGACCAGGGTGTTTGCGCCCGAACGGTCGGTGAAGCGCACCGAATAGCCGACGGCGTCGCCGATCTGGGTACCGGTCTCGTCGGCGATACGTTTGGCCACGGAACTGGCGGCGATGCGCCGGGGCTGGGTGTGCCCGATGGTGCCGCGAATCCCGCGGCCGGCCTCCAGACAGATCTTGGGCAACTGTGTGGTCTTGCCCGAACCTGTTTCGCCTGCCACCACAATCACCTGGTGTGCTTGGAGGGCGGCGGCGATCTCCTCACGTGCCGCGCTGACAGGTAGCTCCGCCGGATAGTCGAGTCGTGGCATGCGTGCGCGGCGGGTCTCGACGCGGCCCTTGGCACCGGTGATGTCTGCCGCGATCGATTCGAGCGCTTGGGTTTTCGGGGCGCGTCCGAGCTTGTCGAGCCGTCGGCGGAACCGGAACTCATCGGCGATCGTCAGCTCCGGCAACTGCTGCCGGAGCGCGGTGACGGTGAGGGTGGCGTCCGGTGCATCTGCGGGTGAGATCGACGGTGCGGGACCGGATGAGGGATTCGAGGGTGCCGACATGATGTGTTCAGGATAGTGGGGGGACCCAGATCGCAGCGCGATCACGCACCGGGCATGATGTCTGCCATGGTTGATTCGCTGTGGCATGGCTTTGCCGACATGGGTTCCGTCGTCGCGAACGGACGGTTCGTGGTTGCCCGGGGTGAGGGCACCCGGATCTGGGATACCAACGGCAACGAGTACCTCGATGCGACGGCGGGTCTGTGGTTCACCAACGTCGGGCACGGCCGCACCGAGGTGGCACAGGCCGTCGCCGACCAGCTGACCAAGGTGGCGCACTACTCGGGTTTCGGCGACACGACCGCCGACATCACCGTCGAACTCGCCGACCGGCTCGGCGATATCGCGCCGGTGCCCGGCAGCAAGGTGTTCTTCACCTCCGGCGGCAGCGACTCGGTCGACTCGGCCGCCAAACTGGCCCGCCGCTATTGGCACGAGATGGGCAAACCCGAGAAGAACATCATCGTCGGACGCACCAAGGCCTACCACGGCATGCACGTGGCGGGCACCGCATTGGCAGGCATCCCGCTCAACCGCGAGGGCTACGGCGAACTCATGCCCGACGCTGAAACCGTCGACTGGGACAACGCGAAAAGCCTGCTCGGCCTTATCGAACGACTCGGCGCCGACCGGATCGCCGCGTTCTTCTGCGAACCGATCATCGGGGCCGGCGGCATCTACCTGCCGCCGGACGGCTACCTCGACGAGGTGCGCCAGATCTGCCGCGACAACGACGTCCTGTTCGTCGCCGACGAAGTGGTCACCGGATTCGGCCGCATCGGCGGATCCTGGTTCGCCTCGTCGCGACTGAACCTCGAACCGGACATGATGACCACTGCCAAGGGCTTGACCTCCGGATATGTGCCGATGGGTGCGGTGTTCATCGCACCGAAGGTCGCCGAACCGTTCTTCTCCGGGGGCGTGTGGTGGCGCCACGGCTACACCTACGGCGGTCACGCCGGTGCCGCGGCGGCATCGATGGCGGTCCTGGACATCACCGAACGCGAGAACCTGCTCGACGAGGCGCTGCGCCTGGAAGGCGACCTGGCCACCGCACTGTCACCACTGGCCGACCTCGACACCGTCTCCGAGGTGCGCACCGGCCTGGGTGCGGTCACCGCGATCCAGCTCGCCGACCCCGCCGAGGGGCCGGCGATGCTCGGCCGGATGCGCGCCCAGGGGGTCAGCGGCCGCGTCGCCGGCCAGGGCGCCTTGCAGATCTCGCCGTCATTCGTCATGACCACCGCCGAGGTCACCGAACTCGCCGACCGCCTCGAAGCGGCTCTCACGTTCTGAGGGATTGCCTCGTGTCGTAGTCCGGCGCTACCCTGAATCAGGTTAGAGAAACTGATTCAGGAGGTGATTTGTGATGGCGATTGAGGTCAGTGCGGCGATCGAGAGTGCACGGACTGCTGCGGGACTCTCCCAGCGTGCATTGGCTGACCGCACCGGGATCTCGCAGTCGACGCTGAATCGGATCCTGAGCGGTGACCGTCCGGCGAAGATGACCGAGATCATCGAGATCGCCGATGCCGTCGGCTGCACCGTCCCTCAGCTCACGGGCAATACAGTAGCCGATCGTGTGCTGTGCGCGGCACGGGCCTCGGACGGAGCGAGCATGGCAACGATGCGTCAGCGTCTGCTTCACTTCCTGGAGCTCGACGCGTATCTCGATGATCAAGGTATCCCCGCGGTGCGATGACGGGTTCTGAGCAGCAGGCGAGGGTTGCGGCCGGTGAGTTCCGACGCATGCATCGATTGGGTCTGCAACCGCTGGGTGACCTTGTTGCGTTGATCGAGCAGACCACCGGGTACGAGGTTGCTGTTCTTGATGCGGATTACGGCGAGCATGGGCTGACGATGCGTGATCCAGTGCGCGACGCGACGTTCATCGGGGTCGCACGGAGTCGGACCCCGATGCGGCAACGTAGTACTCTCGCGCACGAGTTGGGCCACTTGGTATTCGGCGACTGTGATCATGGGGTCGAGTTCGCCAAGCGCTCGCCGGAGGAGATCAGGGCCGATGCTTTTGCCCGTCACCTGCTGGTCCCCGTTGAGGGCGTGACCGAGTTCCTCGGGCAGCGCGATGGCGCCGGCATGACGGATCTGGCGGCGGTGGTGCAACGGTTCTTGGTGTCTCCGGCGATCGCGGCCATCGCGATGCGCGACGCCGGTTACGTCAGTGGTTCGACCGTGAAGGAGTGGAAGCCGATCACTACGGGCCACCTCGCGACTCTGTACGGCTGGAGCGACTACTACGAATCACTGTGCGACAACTCCAACCGACTCCGCTCACCTCAGTCGCTCGTCGCACGTGCCGTCAATGGCTACGCGGCAGGGGTGGTGTCGGCGCAGGTGATCGCGACTTTGCGTGAGGTTGATGTGGACGTGGTTCTCAACGAACTCCGGGAGGCTGGAATCGTGCCTGCCATACGTCAACCGGTTGATATGAGCGCAGACGACCTACCGGACGTTGAGATCGATCTCAGTGACTTGGAGGATGGTGACTCGTTGCCGTGAGCCACCGGCCCATCATGGATGCAGGACCAGGACTCAACTTCTTCTCCGTCAACAAGGAGTGGCTGCTGTTCGGCACACTCGGACAGCTGTGTGTGCCGGAGTACGTTGAGACCGAGATCCTCCGCAAGGCGGACAAGGATGAGCGCTTTGCTGCTGCTGAGCGGGGGCGCATAGATCTGATCAGCACGCTCACCGTCTTGGAGAAGGCCGCGGGTCGCCAGTATCTTCCCGACAGGCAATCGATGCGGGAGTTGTACGGGCGACTCCGCAAACTCGATGACGGACTCAAACCACTGTCAACGACCGGCCTGATGGAACTGCCGTGCTGGCACTGATCGGCCCGTCAGGTGACGACTGACGGCCGACGCGTCGAGAACGATCACGGCGTGTCGTCCGTGGCCGCCGCCTCGCGGCGTTCGGTCATGAGTTGTTCAACCAGGCTCTCACCCGAGAGCTGCGACCGAAGGAGCGACTTGGGGGTGGTGTCAGCAGGATCCGATCGATGGCTGATGGCCACGACCTCATCGGCTACTTGGCCGGGCTGGTCGAGAGCGACGAACGTGCGTGCGCGGGGGACTTCTATGAAATGGGCGTCGGGGAATACCTCGGCGAATGTGCGGCCATGAGACGGGGTGAAGCAGCGGTCGTCGGCACCCCACACCATCGTGACCGGCCTGGTCACCCGGTGCATTCGTGGCGTGACGGTGGCCAGGTCCGCGGGATCGATGTGGCGCAAGAACGTGGTCAGATCGTCGCGGATGCGTGCGCTCTCGCGGATCGGATCGAAGACCGAATCGGAGAAATCGGCGTCGATGTCGTTGGCGAGCAGACCCACACCGAGCGGGGAATGCCGAATCGGCTTCACTCGCATCAGTTGGCCGGCGGCGCGCAGTACCGGCTTACGCTGCAGGAGAGTGAACAGCAGCTTGAACGGTTGCGGCGGAAACAGGTCGAAGGCGTCGCAGTTGGTGAAGACGATGCGCGCGACGAACTCGGGATCGGCGTCGAGTGCGTACTGGGTGATCGCGCCGCCGGTGTCGTTACACACCAGTGTCGCGTCTGCGAGGCCGAGCGTGGCGACGAACTCGCGGAGCAGGGTGGCCGCGCCCCGGGGACTGCGGTCGGCGTCGCCACCGTCCGGACGTGTCCACGCGATGCGGTGCGACCCCAGCGGCAGAGTGGGCAGGTAGCAGCGGTAACCATTGCCGGCCAGCCGGTCGGCGACCGCGGCCCAGAGTCGGTGGTCCACGAGAACGCCGTGGACGAAGACGATTGGTGGATGTGCGGAGTTCGTGGGCCCCACGACGTGGTAGTCGATGGTTGCGGATGGGAGTGCGAGTGTCGGCATGACTGTCCTCCGGTTACGCTGATCGGCGTTACTTACAAACACTTGGTATGAAAGTTACGTACAGGCTGTATGAATGTCAATCGTCGAACTCAGGCGGAACGGACGGCCGCGACCCGTGCCGCCCTCGTCGCCGCGGGCAGGGAACTCTTCGGTGAACTCGGTTTCGCAGCGGTGGGAACGCAGGCCATCGTCGAACGTGCGGGTGTGACCCGCGGTGCTCTCTATCACCAGTTCGACGGCAAGCGCGGGTTGTTCGCCGCGGTCTACGACGACGTCGAACGAGATGTCACCGCGGACATCGCATCCGCGGTCGGTGAACTCGCGATGCGGGACCCGGTTGCCGCGCTGCGCTCCGGCGCGCAGCGATTCCTCCAGTTGATCACCGCACCCGAGATCCACCGGATCACCTTGGTCGACGCGCCGGCGGTCCTTGGATGGGCGCAATGGCGTGCCCGGGGCGAAGAGTTCGGATTCGCCCTGGTGGAGGGACTGCTACAGGCGGCGATATCCGTCGGCCAGATCGCCGACCAACCCACTCGGCCGATGGCGCACGTCGCGATCGGCGCCCTCGACGAGGCCGCCCTCTATGTCGCAGCCGCCGACGACCGGGAGAAGGCGACCGCCGAGGTGACGCGCGTTCTGGATCAGTTGATCGATGGTTTCACCGTCGCCCGCGACAAGACCTAGCGGTAGTCAGCCGAGGTGGGAACGGAAATGCTCGCATAGGGCGGCGAAGTGCGCTTCGGCGGCATCGTGCTGACCAGCATAGTCGTCCTCAGTGCTGGTTCGAGTGGGTTTCCGTGGTGAACTTACGCGCGTTGACGTTGCGCTGCACAGCTATTCGCGCTGTGCGGTTCTGTCCGGGAAATGCGACAGACCGGGCACCGCGTGTGCGGTACCCGGTCTGTGCTGGGAACTGTCTCAGGCGAGGACTTCGCTCGCCGTGATGGCCTGGGCGACGCCCGCGACGGTCGAGGCGACCTTGACGGCCTCCCATACCTGCTCTTTGGTGAGGCCGGCCTTGCGGACGACGTCGGCGTGGGCGGCGGTGCAGTCGTGGCAGCCGTTGATGGTGGACACGGCCAGGCTCCACAGCTCGAAGTCGACCTTGTCGACGCCCGGGTTGCCGATGATGTTCATCCGCAGACCCATCCGGACCTGGGCGTAGTCGTCGCCGAGGAAGCTTTTGGCCCGGTAGGCGACGTTGTTCATGCCCATGATCGAGGCGGCGCCGAGTGCGGCGTTGAACGCCTCAGCCGACAGGGTGTCGCCGGCTTCTTCGGAGATCTCACGCAGAACGGTGGCCGATTTGGTGGCGGCCGCGGCGGCGAGGAAGGTGCCCCACAGCTGCTGTTCGTTGAGTTCGGTCGACCGGGCCAGGGACCCGAGGTTCAGCTTGAGGTCCTTGGCGTACTCGGGGAGTGCTGCCTTCAGATTGTCGATGCTCATGTTGGGCGCCCTTGCCTTTCGGTCGCTCTGGGAGAGTGGGGAGATCGGTGGATCAGACGCCGGCGGTGAGGAGTTCGCCGGCGTTGATGGTGGGATCGCCCTTCTTCCAGTTGCAGGCGCACAGTTCGTCGGACTGCAGGGCGTCGAGCACACGCAGCACCTCGTCGACGTTGCGGCCCACCGAACCGGCGGTGACCGAGACGAACTGGATCTCGTTGTTGGGGTCGACGATGAAGGTGGCGCGGTCGGCCACACCGTCGGCATTGAGGACACCGGTGGCCTCGGCGAGTTCGCGCTTGAGGTCGCTGAGCATCGGGAAGGGGAGGGTCTTGAGGTCCTCGTGCTGGGCGCGCCACTGGAAGTGGACGAACTCGTTGTCGACGGAGGCGCCGAGCACCTGGGCGTCGCGGTCTTCGAACTCGTCGTTGAGCTTGCCGAATGCGGCGATCTCGGTGGGGCACACGAAGGTGAAGTCCTTGGGCCAGAAGAAGATGATCCGCCACTTGCCGTCGAAGTCGTCCGAGGTGATCTGGGTGAAGTAGTCGTCGGGCTGCTGTGCGTCCACCTTGCTCAGGTCACCACCGATCACTGCGGTGAGGTTGTACGCGGGGAACTGATCGCCGATGGTCAGCAGAGCCATTGTCATTCACTCCTACTCGGATTGGTACGGCCGTTGCGGTATCCGGGGCCGATTTGTTATTTCACAAGTACGAAATATATTCTGCCGCAGTCCTGGTGAAAGTGAAAGTTGATGAGTTAGCTTAGATTGATAGGTATGACCGATAGGACTTATCAGCCTTCCGTCAATGGCCTGCGTACGTTCGTGGCGCTGGCCCGACATCGCCATTTCGGTGCCGCCGCAACCGAGTTGGGTGTGACACAACCCACGTTGTCGCAGTCCCTGTCGGTGCTGGAATCGGGCCTGGGATGCCGTCTTATCGAACGAACCACTCGCCGAGTGCTGGTCACGCCGGAAGGGGAGGCGCTGCTGCCCAAGGCGATCGCGGCACTGGACGCCGTCGACGAGTTCGTGGCCGCGGCCGACCGTAACCACGACCCGCTGACCGGCGTCGTCCGTCTGGGGGTCATTCCCACGGTTGCGCCCTACATCCTGCCGACGGTCCTGACCGGCCTGGCGACCGAACTCCCCGAGCTACGGCCGCAGCTCGTCGAGGACCAGACCGCACGGTTGGTGGCCGCGTTGCGTGACGGAACGCTCGACGTCGCAGTGCTGGCGTTGCCCGAGGATCAGCCGGGGCTGACCGAGATCCCCATGTATGCAGAGGATTTCGTTCTCGCCCTGCCTGCGGATCACCCGATGAGTGGGCGCAGCCGCGTCAGCCCGCGGATTCTCGCAGACCTGCCGCTACTGCTTCTCGACGAGGGGCACTGCCTGCGCGATCAGGCGCTGGAGGTGTGTCGTCTGGCCGGCGTCGACGCCGAGGAAAGCCGCACCCGCGCGGCTTCGCTGGCCACCGCGGTGCACTGTGTCGCGGGTGGACTGGGCGTGACGCTCATCCCTCGCACGTCCGTCGCCTCGGAGACCGCATCGGGACGGCTGGCCACCGTTGAGTTCACCAGGCCGCGTCCGGGAAGGCGGATCGGACTCGTCTGCCGCTCATCGGCCGGCCGTGATGTCGCCTACCGCAGGCTCGCCGGGATCATCGCCGATCTGGTGATTGCTGGCGGGGCAGCCCGTCGAGACGGCGAATCATCTTCTGCAACAAGTTGATCAACCATCCGCAGGGTCACTCACCCGAGTGGGATGTGAGCGCTTCCCACTCGTCGACCAAGCTGGAGTCGACGTCGCGCACCATGGCGCCGACCTCCTCGGTGAGCGCGACGATCTCGTCGGTCATCACCGAGTTGGGCAGCCCCGTACGCAGCACCCGGTAGCAGTCCGACAGGTATCGCAGTACCACGCCCTCGCTGCGCGCCAACCCGTACGCGGAGATGAGTTCGGTGAAAGTCATTGCCCGCTCACGCATTTCCCGTAGCACGGACTTGGGGGAGGGCTGATAGGACGCGATCCACGGGTGCCCCTGCCGGTACACGCCGTAGGCGAATGCGATCTCCTCGGCCAGCGGCGTCGGCCACGAGATCTCCTCCAGCCGCGCCATCCGCTCCTCGTACTCGACGCCGTCAGCCTTCATCCCGGCGATCGCCACATCGCGAGCCGCCTTGCGTTGGGCGAGCAGTAACGGACGCGGATCGTCGAGGGTGGATTCCAGGATCGACACCACATCCAGGGTGTAGGTCGACGAATCGGGATCGAGAAGCTCGAACGCGGCCAGCGCGAACGCCGACAGCGGATTGGTGAGGGCGAAGTTCTCGGGCACGTCGACGCTGAGGGCGACGTTCTTGCCGTCGGCATCGGGTTCGTCGAGCTGAACCACGATCCCGGCGTCGCGTAGACCGCGATACAGGGCGATGGTGTGCAGGATGAGCTTGCGCTGGCGGGGCCGCGGCTCGTGGTTCTCCTCCAGCAGATGCCGGAGCGCGGCGAAGCAGTCACCGGGACGGCTCAGCACCTCCATCAGCATCGCCGTCGTCATCCGGAAGTGTGAGCGCAGCGGCTCGTCCGGGGCATCGACCAGCGTGAGGAATGTCTTCTCACCCCAGGAGACGAAACCCTCCGGCGGCTTCTTGCGCACCACCTTGCGCAGCTTCTTGGGATCGTCGCCGGCCTTGGCAACCGCTCGGATGTTTTCGATGTCGTGGTCGGGGGCCTGGGCCACCACATAGCCGACCGTGTCGAAACCAGCGCGCCCGGCGCGGCCGGCGATCTGATGGAACTCGCGGGCCCGCAGCCGCCGCACCCGCGTGCCGTCGTACTTGCTGAGCGCAGCCAGCAGCACGGTTCGGATGGGTACGTTGATACCGACGCCGAGCGTGTCGGTGCCGGCCACCACCTTCAACAGACCCTGCTGGGCCAGCCGCTCCACCAGCCGGCGATAGCGCGGCAGCATGCCCGCATGGTGCACGCCGATACCGGCCCGCAGCAGCTTCGACAGGGTGGCGCCGAAACCCGTATGGAACCGGAAATCACCGATGGCCTCGGCGATCGCCGCCTTCTCGGCCTTGTCGCAGATCTTGGCCGACAGCAGTGCCTGCGCCCGCTCCACTGCCTGCGCCTGGGTGAAATGGACGACGTACACCGGCGCCCGGCCCCGGGAAATGAGATCTTCGATAGTCTCGTGGACAGGAGTCACCGCATAGGTGAACTCCAGCGGCACCGGACGCACCGCGTCGGTGACCGCGGCCGTGGACCGCCCCGTGCGCCGCGTCAGGTCGTCGATGAAGAACGACAACTCGCCGAGCGTCGCCGACATCAGCAGGAACTGGGTGCGGGGCAGTTCGATGAGCGGCACCTGCCAGGCCCAGCCTCGGTCGGCCTCGCCGTAAAAGTGGAACTCGTCGGCGATCAGGACACCGATATCGCTGGCCGCGCCGTCGCGCAGGGCGAGATTGGCGACGATCTCGGCTGTCGCGCACACGATCGGCGCATCCGGATTGACCGACGCGTCGCCGGTCAGCAGGCCGACGTCGTCGGCACCGAACGTGGCGCACAGGTCGAAGAACTTCTCGCTGACCAGCGCCTTGATGGGGGCGGTGTAGTACGCGCGCAGGCCGCGGGTCCGGGCGAAGTGAATGGCCCCGGCCGCGACAAGCGACTTACCCGAACCGGTCGGGGTCGCCAGGATCACGTTGCTGCCGGCAGCGAGCTCCAGCAGCGCCTCTTCCTGATGCGGATACAGGTCGATGCCGCGCTGCGACCACCAGGTGGTGAAGCCGTCGAAGGCATCATCGATGTCGGCGGCCGGAATCAGCACGTCGGCCGGCTGCGGTGTCAGTTCGTCGATGAGGTATCACCGTTGCCGTCGGGGCCGTTGCCTGCCTGCTCAGCCAGGAACCTCTCGAACTCGGCACCCAGTTCGTCACCGCTGGGCAACTCGTCCTCGGCCGCGAGCAGCGACGCGCGGGACTCCTGCGCCTTGGTATACGAGTCGTACTGTTCTTCCAGCGCGTGCACCACCGACTCGATCTCGCTGTTGCCCGACACCTCATTGTCGATCTGCTCACGCATCTTGGTGGCCGCGTTCTCCAGCGCGGATACGGGAAGTTCGAGGTCGGTGACAGTGGTGATCGCCTGCAGCAGGCGCGCGGACGCCGCCGGATAGTTCGACTGCGCGAGGTAGTGCGGTACATGCACCGACAATCCCGATGCGCGATAGGACTTCTCCGCCAGCCGCAGCTCGAGCAGCATCGAGGCGCTCGCGGGCAGCTTCATCGACGACCCCCACCGGGGCAGATCGCCCAAGGCGGCGATGTCGCTGCCGTGGGCGGTGATCGTGGATGGCCGGGTGTGCGGAACCGCCATCGGGATCGCGTTCAGGCCCACCACGTCGGTGACGCCGAAGTTCTCGGCAAGGTTGGCGACGGCCTCGATGAATCGTTCCCATCGCAGATCCGGTTCGGACCCGCTGAGCAGCAGGAATCCTCGACCGGAGGTGTCGGTCACCGCGTGCATCAACAGCGACGGCATGCTCACCCCGGTGAAGCTGTCACCGGAGAACTCGATCGTCGGGCGGCGCGAGCGGTAGTCGATCAGTTCGTCGGCGTCGAAAGTGGCGACGAGTTCGGAGTCGAGGCTCTCGCGCAGGTGCTGGGCGGCCAGCCCGACCGCGTGTCCGGCGTCGGCGAAGCCTTCGAGCGCATGAATGAGTACGGTGCCTTTGCCGTCGTCATCGGGTATTGCGGGAGTCGGGAACTCCATCGAGTACAGCGAGCTCGATTCCGGCGAATGTCCGTCCATCGCGTCCCTCCTCACATCATCTGGGTGACCGGCGGTGAGAGTAATTGTCACCCATGCCACCGACAACCGTCACCGGTGGTGCCACTATGCCCGTTCAACAGTGGTCGCGGTGCGGGTGATTCCCAGATCGTTATACGACCGGGGGAGTGTCCGGCCGGTGCCGGGCGTCCTGCGCTGGCACAGTAGGGGGCGTGGGTTCGCTTCTGGCATCGACATCGCACCGCAGATCCGTGCCGCGCACGGTGTGGCACCGACGGGCACCTATCGTGATCGGCGCGCTGTGCGCCCTGCTGTTGCTCGGTTGTTCGATCGACGGCGAGGCGCAGTCGGCACCCAGCCGGCAGTCGCTCACGCCACGCCTGGTCGGTCCGGACGGTTTCCCGCGCGGTGCATCCCCCGTGCCGGCGCCGGCGGTCACCTCCGTGATCGTCGATGTCGCCGGACCGGCGGGGACCGTTGAGCCGCCGCGGTGCCGTGCGCCCCGTGTGTCGGCCGAAGGGGCCGCCGCAAACGTCGGACCAGGCTCGGCCGGTGGCTCTCCAGGGACCGGCTCGTCGGGTGACATGGGCTCATCGTCGGGCCCGACCGCCGCCGGCGGAACCCTCACAGTGCTCATCGCCTACGCACCGACCGGGCTGGACTCCTTCGACTCGTTCCTCGCCAAGTGCAGCCGGTTCAAGACACAGACCGCCGGAGCGAGTTCACAGGTCCTCCTCCGCAAGCTGCCCGCCCGCGCCGCGGGCGGCAAGATCGGCACCCGGTCCTACGCACGCACCGTCACCACCGGCGGCCAGAGCGGGTCGCTGTCGTATGCAATCACCACGCTCGTCGCGCAGTACGACGGTGTGCGGGTGTACGCCGAGGACCGCAGACAGGGCGCGAACGCGCAGCGGATCAGCGCCGACCTCGACACCCTGTTCCGCCGCGCCGTCGCGAAGGCCTGGCCGAACCGCGCCTGAGTGACCGGCATCGACGCTGGACGAATTGGGGATGACCGGCCGGGCCTGCTGCGCCCACCGCGAATACTGGGGACAGCCCTGTCCGCCGTGATGGCCCCGCTGGTTTCGGTCCGACCATATTTCTTATGGCACAATATGATTCCCCATCCGAAGACTTTCCCGACGGCACCGTCCTGCCGCAGCCGGTGCATGCCGGCACGCTGATCACTGCCATCCCCGCGCTCCTCGGTTTCGTACCGGAGAGCTCGCTGATCGTGCTCGCCTACCGCGGCGACAACACCATCATCGCCACCATGCGCTACGACCTGCTGCTGCGGGCCGACGGGCGGCCGAGAGCCGAGTTACGGTCCACGATCGCCGGGATCGGGAATCTATGCCGCGAATACGGTGCCGAGGCGATCGTGGCGGTGATCGTCGATGACCGGCATCGGATCCAAGGGCCGCAGTACCGGACCGTTTTGAGCCTGTGTGAGCGCGCGTTCGTCGGCTCTGGAGGGATGTCGGCAGGGCTGATCACCGCACAGGTCGCCGAAGGCCAAAGGTGGTGGGCGGGCCACACCGGCCAGTCCGCAGGCACCCCGTCGCCCGTGCGCATCCCCGACTCGCGCGAGGGACTCATCGGCGATCCGCGCACATCGCCGACGGCTGTGCGCGAGGCCGTCACCACCGGCCGCCGGGTACTGGACTGCCGCGACGAGATGACCACCATGCTCGACCCGGTGACCTGCGACTGCCATACCTGCACCCGGCCGCGGGCCATCGGCGACACCGACAGCGGGTCACTGTTGCGGAGAGTGCTCGTGCGTCTGGGCGACGGGCAGCGGTGTGCCACGGACATCGGCTGCACCGAGGCGGCGATGCTGGCGACGGCGCTGACCGACCTCACCGTGCGCGATACGCTGCTGGCGCTGGCCGTGACCGACATGCGTGGCGATGCCGAAACGCTGTGGCGGGCACTGGCTCGCCGGCTGACCGGATCGGCCCGCGCCAGTGCCGCCTCGCTGCTGGCGCACCTGCACTACATCGCGGGTGAAGGCGCGTACGCGGCTGTGGCGCTGGATACCGCACTCGACGCGGACCCCGAGTGGTCGCTCGCCGTGCTGCTGTCCCGGGCGCTGCATTCCGGCGCCCACCCCGCGATGCTGTGGGCTACCGTCGGCTATTCCTACGAACTCGCCGCCTCACTCGGCGTCGATCTTCCCCAACCGACGATGGCCAGGGTCGGGTAGCGGCCATATACGGCCGCGATCAGACCTTCTCGACGAAGATCGAATGTGCCAGTTCCTGGGACAACTCGAGCCCGTCATGACCGGGTGAGCTGATCAGCACCTGCTGCGGGGTCTGCGTCACGGCGATGCGGGCGTTGGGCACCACACCGGCTTCACGCAGCGTGGAGATGAGCTCAGGATCGGACTGTGCATGCTCGGACAGCCGGCGCACGATCACCGCCACCGACTCACCCTGCGGCAGGTCCGACAATCTGCTCGCACCGTCGTCGGAGGCAGGGACATCGACACCGAGCAGTTCCAGACCGGGTATCGGGTTGCCGTACGGGGAGGTGGTGGGGTTGTTCAGCACGGCGAGCAGACGGCGTTCGACGTTGTCGCTCATCACGTGCTCCCAGCGGCAGGCCTCCTCGTGCACCTCGTCCCACGGCAGGCCGATGATGTCGACGAGCAGACGTTCTGCCAGGCGATGCTTACGCATCACGGCGACGGCCAGGCGGCGGCCCTTCTCCGTCAGCTGCAGGTGACGGTCACCGGCGACATGGACCAGTCCGTCACGTTCCATCCGGGCAACCGTCTGCGACACCGTCGGTCCACTCTGTTCGAGTCGCTCGGCGATCCTCGCGCGCAGCGGCACGATGCCTTCTTCTTCGAGGTCGTAGATCGTCCGCAAATACATCTCGGTGGTATCGACAAGATCGTTCACGTGGCGCAGTCCCTTCGTC
>NZ_CALLZT010000140.1:0-32806 GCF_937858515.1 uncultured Gordonia sp.
GCCACTCGACCGGTCCTGTTGACCTGCCCTGTTGCTACGACGCTATGACACTGCCACGTGCAGCGCTCGGTATAGATCTTTATGGGACTCGATAGACGTCGTTCAGGCCGAAGTCGGCCGATTGGCACAGTTCCCGAGCCGCCTTTGTGCGTACGGTAGCATCGAACGGGACCGCAGGAGGGCACGATGAGCGAAAGTGATGAGTACGCCATCGACGCGGCTCGCTTCACCGATGCGCTGCGCGAGCAGCGCGTGGCTCGCACCCCCGGCGGGCTGTATCACTTGAATCAGATTCTGATGGCGTACAACTCGAACCGGATCGAAGGTTCGGTCCTAACCGAGGACCAGACTCGCTTCATCTACGAAACGCGCACCATCTTCGCCGGCGGTGACGAAGCCGTGCCCGTCGACGACATCGTGGAGACGGTGAACAGTTTCGAGCTGCTAGACGAGATGATCGACCGGCTCGACGCACCGATCACCGCGCAGACAATGAAGGACTACCACGCCATTCTCAAACGTGGTACCGCCGACGCACGGCGCTCCTGGTTCTCCGTCGGCGACTTCAAACGCATGGCCAACGAGGTCGGCGGAAAGTCAACGGTTGCGCCAGAGCACGTCAGTATCGCTATCGACGAACTACTCGCACACACCCCCACCGACATGTCGTTCGACGATATCACCGACTTCCACTACCGATTTGAATCCATCCACCCGTTCCAGGACGGCAATGGCCGTGTCGGACGGATTCTGATGTTCCAGCAATGCCTACAACACGGCATCATGCCGTTCATAGTGCTCGACGACCGGAAGGCGTTCTACTACCGGGGTCTCACCGAATACGCGAAGGAGCCCGGATTCCTGCGCGATACGTTCCGCTCCCTCCAGGATCGATACCATGCCCGATTCGCGAAATTCATCGAGGTTCTCTGATCATGAGTGACAAGCCCAGCCACCAGGACATGCTCACCGAAGCGCGCAATGAGACGGCATCTGCTACTCCCTCAGATAGGTGATGGTGCAGGACCGGGTACGGCGCCACTCCTGCCGCCGAAGGCGGATGTCGTACTTGCTGGTGCTGGTGAAGGGCTGAAAGATGTCGAGGCCGCGGCCGAGCTGGATGCGCCAGCCGGTGTCGGTGGTGATCTTGCGGTCGTGACCTGTGGGATCGAACTCGACTTCCAACTCGATGCCGCCTTCGGCAACAGCATCTTTGATCTCGGAGAGCCCGATCAGTTGAGCTTTCTGCCGGTCGGGACGATCGGCATCCACATTGGTCACCACCATGACCGTGACGGACTGTTCGATAGGCTTGCCACCGATGATCTCGACCAGAAGTTCGTGCAGGTTGCGGAGTTGGTGGGGTGCGCGGATGTACGGGTCCTCGATCTTGATGACCTCGGAGCCCCGTAGGTACGGCATCAGCAGGTTGGCGTACGAGTGGCCGAGCGCGTTGTCGGCGATGTCGACCGCACCCGTGGCCAGTTCCGGCTCCACGGGCTGCGGGACGGGAGTGCCGGTGGTCTCGGCGGGGGCATGCCCGTCGTCGCCTGTGCTTTCGGTCCGGTGGTACAGGTGCGGGAAGTCGAGTTCTTCCTGGGTGGTGACGTCGTGCCAAGTGCCGGTGCTGTCGGTGTAGCCAAACTTGACTGCGTCCATCGTGCGGTCGATCCGCAGAATCTGGTCTTTGACCCGCTTGCGGCCCTCGATGGCGAAGCACAGCAGATTCTCGGTTTCCTCGACTGTGGCACCGCGGTGCGGGTGAATGAGTTTCATCAACCCCGAGAAAGTCTTGCGGACACCGTCACGGTCCCGTGTCGAGATGTCTTCGGAGAGGCTGAAGTTCGCCGAGTAGTCGTCGGAGTAGTCGTGGTCGCGTAGGTAGCGTAGGGCTTCGGCGAGGTAGTCGACGACGAATCCGTAACCGTCGGTGAATAGTTCACGCCGGATGATCTCCACTTCCCAGCCGGGTAGATAGCAGTGCAGCCGGTCGAGGTAGGCGGCGTCGTAGTATGCCTCGGGCAGCACCTCGAAGAGGTCGGAGTGCGCGAGCATCGTCGGCACCGGCCGGGATGTGTTGCCGATGAACACCATCGACGCCTCCGCCGGCATCGTCTCCACACCGCGGGAGAAGGTCTTGTTGGCCATGTAGTTCTTCATGATGTCGACGAGCCCTTTGTCGACGCGTTTGCGCCCAGCGAACTCGTCGAAGGCCACAACATCCCAGAATCCGACGAGCCCGATCTTGCCGCTCGAGTTGTTGACGAACAGTTTGGGGACGGTCACCTCTCCGCCGGAGATCAGCATGCCGTGCGGCGAGAACTCGGAGTACACATGTGACTTGCCGGTCCCCTTGGGACCGAGCTCGACCAGGTTGTAATTGCGTTCGACAAACGGGATCAGCCGCACCAACTGCAGCAGCTTGGCGCGTGGCGACAGCCGTTCGGGGTCGAATCCGATACTGCTGACCAGCAGGTCGATCCACTCGTCGGTGGTAAACGTTGCGCGTGCGGTCAGATACCGCTGGGCGTCGAACTGGCCGAGCTGGATCGGTTTGAGCCCGACGATGATCCACGGATCTTCCCGCAGGTCACCGGCCGAGTATTCGACGTCGATCATGCACCACACACCACCGGTGAGGAGCTTCTGATGCTTCTTAACGGTGCTGTCGGCGATCGGGACACCTTTGATCCCGAGGTTCGAGAACGCCGCGACGTGCCTGTCTTCGCTGACGTCGAGGACCACGCTCACCTTGTCGATGACGCGGTGGCGGCCCCGGTCGCGGATCGTCGACTTGATCAGTTCGGCGTCGGCGCGGTGCACGTAGTGCTGGGCGAGGATGTTGCGGACGCTGTCGATCCCGGCGTCGATGGTCGCTTCGTCGTCGGTCGCACAGTACTGGGCCAGCAGGAATTCGAGCACATAACCGGGCACCACAGCGTTGCCCCGGACCCGGCCCACCAGGTCCTTGCGGACCACCAGACCCGGAAACTCCTTGTTGGCCTTGGCATCAAGTGCACTAAGCTGCGCTGCCACACCGGCCTCGTTCGCGGTGTCGGTCATTTCGGTGTCCTTACTCTTCGTCGAGTTGCTCGCCCAGGCGCTTCCATGCCAGCGCCACTGCCGAGAGCGCGGTTGATGCGGTCACGGTGAGCGTCGTCTGACCTGCAAGTTGCGAGCGCCATTCCGCTTCTGAGGGCGGCGTCCGGAACAGGTAATCCTCCGGCAGGCAGTTTGTCGGCCCATAACGCTTGTAGAGTCGCGCGGCGTCGTGGTTGATCGCGCCAATTCTGTTCAGTGCCCACAGGTCCCACAGGTCGCGGGGCGCCTGACGGTCGTTCCACGTGGATGTTTTCGATGCCGCGAACGCCGGAAGAGTCGGCACTCGCAATCCCGCTTCCGGCGCATCGGAGTACCGCTGTTCCAGGTGGCGAAGCTCAGTCGGCCACACAATCCGGTCGCGTGCTGACAGGAGTTGTATCTTCACCGAAAGCCCCGCCGGGTTCACCAGTCGTGCCGCTTCGGTATCCCTGATGTCACTGAGGGCGGGGTCCCAGCTGAGGCGGCCATGGGTCCGGGCGACGGCCCTCGGCAACAGTGCGTCAATCTTGGCGGCGATAGGCTTGCGTGGCCCGAGTGCCACGAGGTCGATGTCTTCGCTGAGCCTCCCGCCCGGCAAATAGGTCCGGGCCAGAGCTGTTCCACCGATGAGGTGGACATCGTCGCCGACCCCAGCGGCGATCGCAGCCAGCAGGTAGGAGACGAGGTGGTCACGTTCAACCTGTTCGACTGCCACACCGAACTGCGCGACGACGGCATCGCGTTCAGCGTCGATCACGCGTACACCTCGATCGCCGAACGCGCCCGCTCCAGCGCCGAACGAAGTCGTTGGGCGCGCGCCAGATCGTCCAATCGGGCCGGATCGCTTCTGCGGTACAACGATGCGATTGCTTGCGGCACGTCGACGGCCGCGTCACCAAGGTTCGTGCGCTTGGCCAGGTCGAGCACAGTTTGTTCCGGTGTGGTCACCAATACCTCCCCTATCTGTGTGGACACCAGCTCAGCGTCCAGCTGCTCGGTGTCACGCTGAACGAATCGAATGACAGCGTCGCGATCAACGAGGTCGATCGGCCGATGCTGGTGGGGTACGGCGACGACTGCCGTCGCGAGAGCTCGTGGCAACACACCGTGCAGGCGCGCCGCGCTGACACCCATGACCACCGCGTTCGAGGCACCGTAGATCGCCCCGGCAACACCTGCCGCGGCGGCCTCCAATCCCGGCCGCCACGTCGATCCCGCGTATTCAGGCGGGACCACGGCGTAGTAGCCGCGCGCCACGCGATGCAGGATGCCCGCGTCCGCGAGGCGAGCCAGTTCAGGACGCGGAAACGCGTAGACGTGCGCAACATCCTGTGGCCGGAAGACACGGAGTGGCATCCGGGCAAGGCCGGACGGCAGCGGAGTGCTTCGTCGCGTCATCGGTCATCACTCCCTCCAGGACACCTCATAAACTACGCATTACATAGGCTTGAAGCCTATGAATTGCATACTTTTATCATAGCGCGTCGAAGAACCCACCAAAGCCGCGTTGCAGGGTTGCGGTGGTGGACTGGTAGTCGGTGGTGGTGTCGTTGACCAGTTCGTCGGCGCGGATCACCACGGTCTGGCTGTTGTAGGTTTCGGCGTCCTCGTTGAGGACCAGTTCGATGGTGGTGCTGCGGTCACGGATGTCGGCGGCGGTACTGTCCACGACGATCTTGCGCCGGCCTGACAGTTCGGTGCCGTCCTGGGCGTAGACGCCGACGTCGAGGGTGCGGCCACGGGTCTTGCCCGACACCGGTTCGCGTTGCAGCAGCGTCACCATCACCGTGCTGGAGGTGATGGTGGGTGTGCTGACGTTGACGTCGACGGTCACCTTGGTGGTGGTGATCTTGCGCGACTGGGTCAGCGTGACGAGCGGTACGACGATTTCCTGCAGGCTGGTCCCGCCGTGCACGTACTGCACGCCGCTGCCCTGTTTACGGAGCCGGTGCAGGCCGCGTGGTGTTTGGACTTCGAGGTCCCCGTCGAGCCCGAGCTGCTGCGACGTCCAGGTGGTGAACGACGGATGGTCGCGCAGTCCCCGACCGATCACGTGGCGACGGCCGTCGGCCACCACCTCGTCGCCGTGGGCGGTTTCGCTGAGATAGTCCGACGGTGCGAGTTCGGATCGCTGATACAGGAACCCGTGGTCGGCGGTGACGAGCACCCGGCTGGCGCGCATCTTGCCGCTGCCGAACCGTTTGATGAGCCGGGTGATGTCGTCGAGTGCGTCGGCGCATGCCTTGGGTGTCTGATGTGGTGTCTTGTGACCGGTGGCGTCGATGGTGTCGTGGTAGACGACGACGGCTTCGTGTTCGCGCCACAGCTCGTATCGTTCGCCGGCACTGAGGCCCATCACCTCGGCATAGTTGGTTGCGGCGATGTTTGCTTTGCCCCACAACAGATCCCGGGCGAAGAGACCGGATGTGGACTTTCCGTCGGCGAGAACGGTCTCGCCGCCCGCGAGCTCGAGATGATCGTGCGGCAGCATCGCCGCCATCCCGAGGCACGTGATCGACGGAAGCGGGGACAGTCGGGGTTCGATGGTGGCGGTGAACGAGTCGCTCGCGTTCATTCGTGCCGCGAGTTCCATCCCCACCTCGTAGCGGAATGCGTCGGAGACGATGACGAGGGTTTTCGTCTTAACGGCCGGCAGGTCGTAGCGGGCGAAACCACGCAATCGCTCGATGCCGGGGATGTCCCAGCGGTCGAGGGTGTCGATCTGCTGCTGCCAGGCGTGCGCGAGCCGGCGCTGGTAGTCGTGGACGTACCGGTGTTCCACCCGATCGGTGAGTTCTTTGCCGATCTCGATTTCCTGCTGTTCGATGTGGTGGCGGAACAATCGGTAGGCGCGGTCGATGCTCGCCCACCTGGCGGCGTAACTGGTGATGCCGTCGGCGGGGTCGGCGATGACGGGGACGAATGTTTCGATACTGCTGAGGCA
Organism: uncultured Gordonia sp.; assembly: GCF_937858515.1. NCBI lineage: Bacteria > Bacillati > Actinomycetota > Actinomycetes > Mycobacteriales > Gordoniaceae > Gordonia > uncultured Gordonia sp. The sequence continues at coordinate 6,026 of NZ_CALLZT010000140.1, forward strand.
TTCGGCCGCCGCACGCAGCGCCGTATAGCTGTGCTCATTCTCGGCGTACCAGGTGGTGGCCGACCTTGCGCGGACGATCTCGTCGACGGCACCGACTGTCATGGTGCTGCGGTGGATCGCGTCGGCCAGTCCACGGATCACGTAGTCGTCGACGATCGGGAACACATTCCGGTCGGCGAGGCCGGTTACCGAGGGTGTGTTGGTGCGGAGGTGTTCGGCGATGTTGAGGTCTTCTTGCGCCCGGGTGGCGAGGGTGGAGAACACGCTGCGCGCCTGCGGGTCGTCGCGGAATCGTTCGAAGTCGATGCGCGCGGCGTTGCGGGCTTGCGGCCAGCCGGTCCACGCCTCGTTGAAGATCCAGGTGGCCAGGCCCGCGACACTCGGTGTGCCGGTGGTGTATCCGTAGATGCCGGCGCATCCCGACCACAAGAAGTCGGCCAGTCCGGCGCCATCCAGGGCCTGATATCCGGTGTCATCGTCGTCGGCGTACTCGGTGAGGAGTGCGACGACGATGCGGTGCAGCCGATGGCTGCCGGGGCCGTGCAACCCCAGGATTTCGGCGGACAGGAAGGCCCGCAGGTCGTCGGCGAGTTTCGCAGCGGGCCGATCATCGGGGACGTCGGTGAGGCGTTCACTGATGGCGGCGAGCCTGCCCGGTGCGCCGAACGAGCCCAGATGTTCCTCGACCACCGTGTTGACGCCCTTGTCAGTGAGGCCCAGGTCGTGGATGAGGATGGCGGCAGTGTCGGCGGCAAACACGCCGTAGCCGACTTCGATGTCGAGCAGCCAATTGTCGGCGCGGTCGGGTTGCGGGCCTGTCCGGTACACGAGTTGCCGCAGGTCGTCGGCCGGTTCGCCGTCGACGATGCCGTACACCCGGCACTTGGTGCCCAGCTCATTGCTCTCGACGACGTGGGTGGTGAGGGTGTAGCCGCGTTCGGCGACGGCCGACTCGATGTCGGTGAGGTGGTCGCGGTAGTCGCCGCCGGTGTCACGCCAGGTGAGGATGGGTGTGGTGGCGAATCGTTCGACGAGCAGGTCGGCGATCCGATCCGGCGATGCCGCCGCGCTCATAGCTTTGTCACCGTCATAGCCCCTTCACTTTCCGCAGGACGGCGGCGAGTTTCGGATAGTTCTGTTTCACGCCGTCGTCGAGGTCGAGCGCCACTTCCGCCGTCGACAGCGGGAATAGGTGCTTGGTGATCCATTCCCGGATCTCCCGCTGCCGGGCGGTGAGATCGTCTCGTTCCTTGGTCAGCTTCGTCTTCTCGGCTTTGCCGGCGGTGGGTAGCGCGTGCTCGATGGTGTCGAGCCGGGCTTGCAGCTTGTCGACGAGCGGGTTGGCGTACATCTGCCGTACCAGGCCGAGGGTGGCCGGGGTGTAGCGGTGCAGGTAGAAGATCGCGTTGAACCCCTTCTCCGTCTTCTGGTTCGACGAGATCTGCCAGTAGATCGGGCGGTTCGAGTACATCTTGCAGTGGTCGTCGTAGAAGTTCTTGAGAAAATACTGGCGGAGCGGTTTGCGGTTACCCGAGCCGAGAGCTGTTTCGAGCCATTCGACATTGGCGTTCAGATTCTCCGGGCCAAAGGCGACGCTGAGAAACTCCCGCATCCTCGCCACGATGTCGTCCTCGAAATAGTGCTCGGAGGTGATGGGGATGATTCCGTCGTCGTCCGGCCGGAACCGGGTGTCAGGAACCTTGGCGTCGAAGTCGGCCAGCGTCGCGCCCGCGTCCGCGAGGATCAGACCCGGCTTGTCCAGGCTGTAGCGGCCCATCATGCAGCCCACCGCGTACGAGACGAGTTCCCGGGCGAGGTCCAGGTTGAACAGGGTGCGGTACTCGTCCTCGGTGCGGGTGGTGCCCTTCGTTGGGGCGTAGCGGAAGTACGGGTTCTGGGTCAACGAGACTCGGGCGAGTGGGACCTCGCAGTCCACCTCGTCTTCGAGGTCGTAAAGCTTGGCGAAGTAGCAATTGTTCTGTTCCTCGAGTTCCCTGACACGGTTCGTCGTTGTGATAGCAGCCCGCCACCGCGACTCGGAGTGCGATTCGATGGACCCGTCACCCAATACGACGACCAGGTTCGCGCCGTACACCCATGAGATCTCGTAACCGTCCCAGTCGGCGCGCGCATGCCTTATCAACTCATCTACCACAGGGACGACGCTCTCGCTATCCGCTGGGATAACGGGAAGGTTCGCGATGTGGCCGACCTCGAAATGCATAGCGGGAGACAAGACCGTCAGCAGACTCTCACACAACGTCGAGTCGAGGAAGCCCATCAGCGATGGGAGCTGTCCGTCCTCACCGAATGCCGCCTGGCCCACGTGGCTGAAGATGAAATCACTCGGATAGTACCGAAATGAGGGGGCACCTGTTGAAACATTTGACCATGACACACAATCACGGAAATAGTAGTCAGGGTTGCGGATTACCGACCGCGGCCGGAAGTCCCAAAGTTCCTTTCCATCTACCTCCCAGTTGATGACGAAATCCTGATTTCCCCACCACTTTCTGAAGGATCCGCCCTTGTTGTGCGGAAACCACTTCTTTCCAGAGTCCTTTGCCTCACCACGGCTGGACATTCCGAAGCCGGTACGGTTGGCCGACACCTCGAACCACTGGCGGAGGAAACGGTCGTTGTCAGCTGTTGCGAGCCCTTGGCGAGGGTGAGCGACGTCCCCAAGTCGCTCACCTTTCGCGAAGGCCGCCTTCATCGCCTCCGACAGCCAGTACACGACGGGCGACTCCGGAACCAGAGCGAAGTCGTGCATCGACGCACCGAACACGACAGCCGGATCCCCGGATTCGATTGCATCGCCGAGCATCTGTGCCTTCTCCGCCTCGTTCCTCCCCGATACCAGCCGGAAGAACCGGCCCTGGTGCCCGGGCCTGGATTCGGTGTCGATAACGAAGGCGGTGGTCTGTACGACTTCTCCACTGATGGAGTCGAACCCACGGGTGCCGAGGTGCGCCATCGAGGCCAGGTGCCCCCATTCAGACATCCGGGCCCGGAACTTCTTGTAGGAGGTGAGGAACATCCAGGAGTGCATGGTGACCATGGCGACCGACCCGGCGGGCACGGCGAATTCCGCATTGCGTTCGACGAACATGGCGTACAGGTCGGGCTTGGTTTCCGGGTATTCGCGTTTGGCGAAGGCGCTCAGCTCCGTCCCCATGTTGCCGCTTCCCAAGTACGGCGGGTTGGCGACCACCACGTGATACTGGCCGTCGACCAGCGCCCTGGTTTGCCGGAGGATAGCCCGCGCGTTGAGCATGAGTTGCAGCGACATTTCGCTAGTGAGGTGGCCTTCTGCGTCCTTGTCCTCGAATCCGCCGATCGCGTCGTCGAGCGCGTGCACGGCGTCGGTGTCGACGCGGATGAGGGAACCGAAGGTGTCGGCGTCGGCGAAGGCGGTCAGGAGATCACCCACCGCGGCCCGATCGGCGGGGTCGACCCCTTTGAGTAATATGTCGGTTTCCCAGTCTTCGAAGGCGAGGGGCCGCAGCCACACGATGTCGGGCTGTACGGCGTCGTCGCCGGACCGGGTGAGGAATCGCCGGTCCTTGTCTCGTGCCTTCATGGCGAGCGCGAAGGACGCCAGTTGTGCTGCCCGCTCGTCGATTTCTATTCCGCGAAGGTTGTTGGCGAGGATGAGTCGCGGGATGGAGCTGGGTGTGTAGCCCTCTTCTTCGTAGATGCGGTACATCAGATCAAAGGCGTAGGTGAGCATGTGCCCGGACCCGCACGCCGGGTCGACGATGCGGATTTCCTCGGGTGTCGACACGGTGACGCCGGTGTCGTCCTGGCCGTCGATCGGTTCGACATAGAACTTCATGTAATCGCGGAGCCCGCTGCCGGGTCGCGACCGCAACCAGAGACGGCCGAGGGAGTTCTCGACCAGGTACCGGACGATCCAGTCCGGTGTGAACAGCTGGGTGACCGCCGGAAGTTCGGCGGCGTCGATCGGCACCTTCGACTTGTTGATCTCCTCCTTGAGGTCGGCGTTGTAGAACTGGTACAGCCAGCCCACCACCTCGACGTCCTCGCAGACTTCGGCGTCCATCACCTCGACGGCACGGGCCCGCACCGATGTGGGTGCCAGCATGTCCGGCGGCACGAGCAACGTGATCCAGTCGACCCTGTACGGGAACACATCCGGCATCGGCCGGTTCCATTCTTTGAACACTGCACGGAGCAGCAGCGCGTACGCTTCACCGTCGTGGTCGGGCGACGGACGCTCGCGGGTCAGGAGCTTGCCCACCTTCGTGCGGTCATCATCCGACATGCCGCCGGGATACTCGCCTGCCTGCGCGCGCAGCAGGATCTCCGGCAGCGTCGACGCCGACCCCGGCGCCGGTGACACCACCCCGTACAGCCCGGAGAACTCCCTAGCGTCCATATAGCGGGCTGCGGTGAGCCGATTGAACCAGGTGTAGGCGGCTGTCTCGGCCACCCAGTCGGCACTCCGCCGCCTGACCTCTCGCTGCAATGCGGAATGGCCGAGTGGATTTTCGGCCCTGATCGTGGGATCGCCCAGTACCCGGTCGATCTGGCCGCGCATCTGCTCGATCAGCGTGACCCGCGCCGACGTCGCAAACTGCTTGAGCTCCGCTGAGTTCTTCACAGCAGCACCGTCTTTCCGTTCGATACCTCGGTGTGCAGGCTTGTCCGCAACTGCTCGATGTAGGCGTCGACGTGTGCGGGGGTGCTGAGCATCGTCGGTGCGCCGGCCACCGCGATGTCGACGATGCGGACCGTCGTCGGTACCTTCTTCACCGGTGTTTGCGCGCGTGTGCCGGACTTGTTCTCGGCTGGTTCGGGCGTGGATGACGCGTGGGTCGGTTCGGATTCGCCGGCGGCACGCGCCGCGAGCAGATCCTCGATGATGGCTTGGTAGGCGCCCTCGAAGGTCTTGCGTGCCAGGGCGAGCTGCCCGCGGGTGGTGTGCCCGTCGAGTCCGGTCAGCGCGACCTCGATCCGGTTTCGCGCGGCCGCTTGCGCAGCGTCGGGGGCCTCGCGGTACACATCGTCGCCGAGCAGTGTTTCCAGGCGCTGTTCGATCAGGGTCCGCAACGCTGCCCGGTCGGTTGCGACCGCTGCCTGCACACGTGCAGCTAGCTGATCGTGCAATTGCTTGATCCGGCGCATCCTGTTGTCTCGGAAAAACTCCGGCGTCGCCAGCGCCTCGCGGAGCGCCGCGACCTCGGCGGCGTCGGCGGCGTCGATCTCGGCGGCCTGCTCATCGAGGAATACCCGTGCCGTGTCGTAGATCCCGTACTGCTTGTTGTTCTGGAGGAACGTCTGAATCGGATCGATGAGGTCGTCTTTGAGAGTGAGCAAGCCGTCGACTTCGCTGAGGAATCCGTCGAGATACCAGTCGTCGCTGCGGCCCTGCACAGCCGCACGAATGGATTCACGGGCTTCGTTCACGAGATCGGTGAACGGATACGGTCGAGAAATCCAGCCTTCCAGCTTCGCTGCCTCGTCAACGAGTAGGCTGCGGACGCGGCCGATCAGTTCGTCGGCGGTCGATGATCTGTCGCTCTCCTGGGAGAACTCCGCGTAGAAGCTCTGCAGCTTACGTACTTTCGCCGGATCGTGTTCCTGCACCTCCTTGACGTCGATCAGTCGTTGCTTCTTGGTGTTACGCAGTTCGGCGGCGATCTCCGACCGCACCAGTTTGCGGGTGTCCAGGACCAGTTCGATGCGGCCGATCTTCACCGCATGCGCGACCGCCGCGAGCACCGCTGTCATCGACCAGCCGAACGGTGGTTCGACGAAGGTGTCGACCAGTGATCCGACCGTCGAATTGAGCTGCCGGACTTTCGCATTGCGCACCTGCACCGTCACCGTGTCGGCAAGCTGATCGAGGGTGGAGGCGACGTCGAGGTCGAAGGTGTTCTCATCCCGCAGGAGTCGTGCGAGGTCAGCTTCCTTCATCGTTGCCACGCCACGTGATTCGTTGATGCGGTTGTACAGCGACTCGATCACCACCTGCAGCGCGCTGTGCACCCGGTCCTTCGCCGGACCCCCACCGATGGCGATCACGGTGCCGTTGTGCACCAGTTCGGCGGCGGCGACGGCCTGGCCGAGCTCGTCACGCACCACCCGCCCGCGTTCGGTGTTGCCGCGTTCATGCGAGTCGATGATCCGGCGCCGCGATTCGGGCATCGCCGACTTGGTCTGCAACTGGCAGTAACTCTGAGTCCGGACGTACAGCGCGATGTCGTCGCGGGTGCGGTCGTTCAGTTCCAGCACCACGAACAACGCCCCACCCAGGCCGATCGACTGCTGTTTGATGTCATCGACGGTGAAACCGCTGTACGGGGTGATGAACCGGATGCCCAGCTTCTCGGTGCGTCCCTGCCGGTCCTCGTCGAGCCAGCGTTCCAGGCCCAGGTCGACACCGGTGGCGTCGTGACGAACCTTTGCCGTCACCGCCGACGCACGGACCACCTCATCGTTGAGTAGTTTGGTGACCGCCGCCGCGTTGAGGTCGTGATTCTTGATCGCCTTTTCGACGTCCTGTTCCTCATTGGTGAGGTAGTGATAGCTCGGCCCGGTGCGCTGCACATAGGTGAAGCGCTCCAGCTCTCCCAGTGCCCGCTCGATATCCTCATGCAGCGCAGCTACATTCGTATCGATCTTGCCTGTGAGCAGCACCGCCAGCGCCTGCGGTGTGGCATCGAACTGGTCGATGTATTTGGTCATCAGCAACGCCTTGAGCACCTGGAGCGCCAGGTCCCGGTCGGGGCCGGTGATATTGCGGCCGGCGCTGATCACGTTCTGCTTCACCGATGCGTGCACCGAATTCTCGATGCCGTCGTAGAACATGTCGAAAGTGGCCAGTGCACCGACATCCCAGGCCTTGAGCTGCGACCCGATGTCCTTGGTGACACCGAGCAGCGACCGTTCCCCCACCGACGAATGCCGACCGGTGAAGGCGTTGAAATCCGACAGTCCGCGCATCGCGTCGTGGAACAGCTCAAACTGGTAGTCGACAAACGGGTAGGTGTCGACGAAATCGTCTGCGGTGGTGTAGTTGCGGTAGGTGCGCTGGTCCTGGAACGCGAACAACGACCGGAAGCGGTCGGCATTCTTCTCGTACACCCCGGTCAGCAGTCCTGCGCCGTCGGTGGTTTTTTCCAGCAACCGCTTGGACACCACCTCGCGCACGTTCTTGGAATCCAGCTTGAGCTGAATGGAGAAGCGGGCCTGAATCTTCGAGAAGTCCTGCTGCTGTTCCTTGGTACGGTCACCAATGATCGAGTCCATGATCTCCTGCGAGGTGACCAGCACCCACGCCCGGCCGCCGCACTTGGTGAACAACGACTCGGCGATGGTTTGCAGGCTGAGCATCAGCTTGGTGTCCTGGCCGATGAACTGGCCGATCTCATCGACAAAGAAGTTGAGCCGCGTTCCGGATTCCTGCTGATCGAGCCATTCGGCGACCTCACCGGCAAACGACTCGATGGACAGGGTGTAGCGGCTCTCGTACTTGGTCAGCGGCTCCGCCAACGCCACCCCGGTGACCTCTTCGTACGCCTGCTCGACGAACGGTTCCACGATCACGTCCAGTTCACGGCCCACCGACCACGGTTTGCCGTAGCACTTCTCGAATGCTCCGGTGAACGCGTCGAGATGCCCTTCGCGTGCCAGGTCGCGCTCGAACTGGGCGACGTGCGGAGCCCTGCCGAAGAACCCGGCGGCGTCGTAAAAGACCTGCAGAAATACCTTCAGCAGGGCGTCGGCCTGGTCCTTCTCGTTCTTGTCGACCTTCTCGTCGATATTGAACAGCAACGAACGTGCCGGAATCGACGCCGACCGTTCCAGCGCACCCCGCAGAATCGCCTCACTGACCGGCACCTTGTCAATGAATGCGCGCACCACGTCCGCACGCGCAACGTCAGAGCCTGACACCTCGCCCAGCAAGTACGCGAGCATCTTGAGCAGATGCGACTTACCGGAACCGAAGAAGCCCGCGATCCACACACCGTTGGCCTGCGGGCCGCCCGGAAATGTATATGCCTCAAGGAGATCCGTCAGATGCCCCGCCACCTCGTCGGTGATCACGTACTCGCTGACCTCGGTGGACAGTTGCGCCGAGTTGGATGCCTTGACCACGCCGTCGAGCGGCCGGCCGATGTCCTTGGCGAGGATCTGTTCAATGGTTGTCATTTACGAGTACTCCAGGTCAAGAAGGTCGAAGGCGCGGTAGTAGTCGTCGTTGGTGAGTAGGTCGAACAGCACCAGCGATGAGCCCTGGGTGGCCGACTGCCGGTAGGTGCCGGGAAAGACGAGGACGATCGGACGGTCGGCGAGCAGCGGCTGCAGCGTATTGAGGATCGTGTGTGCCCTGACCAGCGGATACAGCCGGCCGACGTTGGTCAGCACGATGAGCTGCGGGCGCGGGTCCTGTGCGCCGACGATCTCGACGATGCGCGGCGACAGGTGCGGCTCCGGCGAGATCACATTGCCCACCGACTTGGCGAACCGCTCCTTACGCAGGCGGCCTTCGGCGCCGAGGATGGCATCCCACTGACCTGTTCCCTCCCACAGCTCCGTCGCCACCCGCCACAGGTCCACCACGCATACGTCCAGGCCGTCGGTGCGCAGTTTGGTGACCAGGCGCCGCGTCTCGGCCGCTACCCGTGGCTGATCGGCCGGATGGTGGCTGAGGATGAAGTACGGGACCTCGCCGAGTTGTCCACGCATCTCCAGGAACCCCTGCGACCGCATGATGCGGTAGGCGCGCTCGAACCGTTCGGTGAGCGTCAGATGTTCCGTCGTCGGGTTGGGCATCAGCGCTCCTGGTGTTGAACAATGCCGGCGACCTGTGCGTTGCGTAGCGGAAAACTCAGTGCCAGTTCTGGATTCACATCACGGATCACCTCGATGACGGCGAACGAGAGCGCGGCCTCGCGCACCTGGCCGTCGCCGGTTAGCCATCCCGCCTCGCGGATCATCCGAAAGATGTTCTGCCGCAGCTTCTTCCTGGTGGTCTCGGCGGCGTCGCGCAGAGCATCGATCCACGACGCCTGCTGATTCCAGAACGTGTCGAAGTCCTCGGCCACGAGCAGACGACCCGAGAGCAGGCGTTCACGTACCACGTCCCGGCCGAAGTCACCCACGAGGCGGTACCGCAGGCACGCTGCGAGCCACATCAGTGCGCGGGCGTCAGCGGCGGAGCCGTTCGCGACCAGTTCGATGCCGGCGGGCGGGAGTCCCGCCAGGCGCCCGATCACCTCACGAGTCACCCGAGTCGTAGACGCCGAAGTGCGCTGCTGAACAAGGTTCCGCTCCACCGCCGTCGTGCGCACCTCCGACACATCGGGTTCAACAACCATCACAGCCGCTACCGCGACCGCCTCGTCACACAACAACCCACCGGTCGTGAAAGAGAGGCGATACCCGTTCGCCCCGACCACCATGCCCACGCGCTCCTCACCGCTCTACGCTGTTCGCTCATAAGTTCCCCATGTATACATGGTGGCTACGACAGGCAGCTTAGCGTGCCCTGGATCGGGTGTCCGAGTCCTCCATTGAGCGCGAGTTCGCTCGTCAGCTGGGGATCGAGATCAACCGGCTACGGACGGCACGGAGGATCAGTCAGGAGCGACTCGCCGAGGCGATCGACTTGAGTACCAACCACGTGCAGCTCCTCGAAAGCGGCCTCAGCGACCGCAAGAAGCAGACGCCCGCCAATCCGAGGCTTTCGACATTGGTCAAACTCAGCGCGGCTCTGGAGATCCCGCTTCCCGAACTCATCGACTGAGTTACCAGCGCGGTCGGACACGCGCCCGGCGTGTCCGACACAGACCACGGCCAGTAGCGTCCGGATCCATCTCACCGCCGACGCACTATCGGAGCGACAGAATATCGGGTGCGGACGCGCGGTCGGCCGTGGACGATGGTCGGGTGAACGCACCACTGTCCCCCACCCCACGAACGACCATCCGTCGCGGCAAGGACCGGTCCGTGGCCGATCGTGAACGGCTGCACGCGTTTCTCGCGGACGCGTTGGTCGCGCATGTCGGTGTCGTCGTTGACGGCTGTCCGCGGGTCCTGCCGACCGCGTTCGCGGCCGATGTCGACGGGCCCGACGACGGTGGCACCCTGTATGTGCACGGGTCGGTCGCGGCGGACTGGTTGCTGCGGGCGATCGAACGCGACGTGTGCGTCACCATTACTGAACTCGATGGACTTGTTGCTGCCCGCAGCGCATTCAACCATTCGATGAACTATCGCAGTGCCGTTGTCATCGGGCGGGCACGCATCGTCAAGGGTGGCGCCGAGTTGGCGCATGCGCTCGAGTTGATCGTCGACCAGATGATTCCCGGGCGGTGGCGAACGTTGCGGCCGGCTACCCGGAAAGAGCTTGCGGCCACAGCGGTTCTGGCGGTGCCACTGGCCGAGGCGTCGATGAAGCAGCGGGCCGGTGGACCTGTCGATGACCCGTCGGATATCGAAGCCGGGGTGTGGGGTGGACATATTCCGATGCGCCGCGTCGCCTTCGCTCCCGTCGGAGACAACGATTCCCGGGGTGCAGTGCCGGAGGATGTGCGGCTGCGGGCTGAACAGTTCGATGGTGCAACCGAAGTCGGACTGGATGGGGTGTGAGGTGGTCGCCTCAGGTGGGTATCTCACCGGACCCTTCGTGACCCTCGCTCGTACCTCGCATCGGCCTCAGGGATCAAGATGAAGCTCACGCCCCTCCGACTCCGACCCGGGGATCGATGGGGTCACCACCACGTCAGGCTGTGTGGGTGGTGATCCAGTCGACGAAGGGGCGGGTTTGGCGCCAGTCCTTGCGCACCCGGTCGACCAGGGCGGCTTTGTGGATGACCGGGTCGAAGCCGTAATCCTTTGTGACGGTGATGGATTTGTGGCGGAGTAGTTCGATACGGGGGTGGTCTTTGGGCCAGCCACGTGGTGCGGTTTTCAGTTGGTCGCCGCCGATCTCCCAGCCGGATTTCGCCAGCGTCGCCAGGATGCCCTCCAGTTCCGGGCCGAACAGATTGTTATCGATAGCCTGCCGGATGGCGGCGAGCACGTCGGCTTCGGCGTGATAGAAGCCGGCGGCCACCCGCACTCCGGGGGCGGAGATCTGAATGTAGTAGCCGGTGGCCGGGGCGACGGCGACGAAGGCTCCCTGATGGGTCTTGTACGGGGTCTTGTCCTTGGAGAACCGCACGTCGCGGTAGGGGCGGAACGCCTTCGCCTCACCGAACTCGGCGGCGAGCCCGGCACACAGCGCCGCCATCGGGGTGGCGACCGAGTCGCGGTAGGTGTCCTTGTGCGCGTCCCAGAAGACCTTTGAATTGTCAATCTCCAGGTCGTCGTAGAAGTCGAGAGCGGCCTCCGGGAAACCGTCGAACGTCATGGGTATCAGGGTACGCGCCGGTGCTCTGAGGTCAGCCAGACTCCGATGCACTCAGCATCAACTCAAGCCATACTCACCATATGAGTAAGCGACTACAGGTAGTCATGGACGACGAGGAGTACGCAGACATCGAGGCCATCGCAAAGCGCAGTGGCGAATCGGTGTCGGTGTGGGTTCGTCGGGCTCTCCGGGAAGCTCGGCGTCAACAGCCGCAGGCAGAGGCCGGCAGGAAGCTGGCATCGCTCCGCGCCGCACTCGCATACGAGTTTCCGACCGGCGACATCGAACAAATCCTGGAGGAGACCGAGGCCGGATACCATTCATGACCGTCTTCCTCGACGCCAACATCGTCATGTACGTGATCGGCGCTCCGCACGAGTACCGGGATCGAAGTCAGGTCCTTCTTGACCAGTTGATCGTCTCGGGCACCAGATTGGTGACCGATGTGGAGGTCTTTCAGGAGATCCTCCACCGGTACGGTGCTATCAATCGTCGAGATGCTATCGAACCGGCGTTTGCACTACTCCACGATCTCGTCGACGAGGTGTTCACCGTCGGCCTCGCGGAGATCGAAACGGCAAAGGACATCGTGCTCGGCCACGGATCCGGCGCACGTGACGCGCTACATGTCGCGGCCATGAGGAGTCACGATGTCGCCAGAATCCTGACGTTCGACCGGGGATTCGACCGCTTCAACGACCTCGAGCGAATCCACTGAGACGGCCGTCAATGGGGAACGCCGTCGTCATTGTCACCTTCGGCGCCGGTAGTTAGTGTTGCTATATGACCAGCGACAACGTTCTCGCAGTGATCTTCAACTCCACCTGCGACGACTTCGATGCGGTGACGCCGCAGGTATGGGGGCCGGCCGGGCGGGCACTCGTCGACGCGCTGCGGTTGCAGCCCGGCGAGCGGGTGCTCGACGCGTGTTCGGGAACCGGGGCGTCGGCCATCCCTGCCGCCCATGCGGTCGGACCCACCGGGCACGTCGACGCCATCGACATCGCCGACGACCTCCTTGCCCGCGCCCGTACCAGAGCCGCGGCCGACGGTCTCACCAACATCGACTTCCGCTGCGCCGACGCCACCGCGCTACCCGCACCCGACACGCCGTACGACGTACTGTCGTGTGCGTTCGGGGTGTTCTTCCTGCCCGACATGGACAACGCCGTTCGGGGTCTGCTCGATCAGATTCCCGGTGGCAGGATCGGTGTCGCGGTCTGGCACAAAGGGGCGCTCACCGAGTTCACGGCGACGTTCTTCGAGCAGGTGGCCGTGCTCAACGCACAACCGCAGCCGACGGCGGGGGTAAGGTCGGGATCGGACGAGCCCAGACCGATCAACCGTATAGAGACCGTCCCGCTGATCACCGACTGGCTCACGTCGCTCGGCGTCGTCGATGTCCGGACGCGGGTGTTGTCGTTGCCGGTGCCGTGCACCGACGAGTTCGCGTGGTCGATGATTCTCGGCAGCGGCCTGCGCGGGGCGCTCGGCGGGTTTTCCGATGATCAGCGTGAATTGTTGCGCCGCAACTTTGTTCAGGCGCTGTCCGGCAAAGGTATCCGGGAGGTCAACTGCGACACACTGATTGCGGTTGGCAGAGTGCCGTAGCGGTCGTGATCGCAGAGGGGTGTGGGCGTGGTTGAGTCAGGTGCAAAGGTCACCGGACCCTTCGTGACCCTCGCTCCTTCGTCGCTTTGGCCTCAGGGATCAAGATGGTCGGCGGCGCCTTCGTCGCTTCGGCCTCAGGGATCACGATGGTCGGCGGCGCCTTCGTCGCTTCGGCCTCAGGGATCACGATGGTCGGCGGCGCCTTCGTCGCTTCGGCCTCAGGGATCACGGTGGTCGGCGGCGCCTTCGTCGCTTCGACCTCAGGGATCACGATGGTGAGTCACGCTCTCGTCGCCTCGACCCCTCAGGATCAAGAAGCTGTGCAGCCCAGCGACATTCTCGCGCGCCGAGATGTCAGGTGGGGATGTCCAGGCCGAGGTCGAGGACTGTGACGGAGTGGGTGAGGCCGCCGACGGCGATGTAGTCGACACCGGTGCGGGCGTAATCGCGGGCTACGTCGAGGGTGAGGCCGCCGGAGCTTTCCAGTTTGGTCTCCGGGGAGCGAGTGTTGCGGCGCTGCACCGCCATCTGGGTGGCCCAGGGTTCGAAGTTGTCGAGCAGGACGAGCTGCGGTTTCAGTTCCAGCACCTCGTCGAGCTGCGCGAGGGAATCGACCTCCACCTCGACGGGGATGTCGGGAGCTGCGGCCCGCACGGCATTGAGAGCCGCGCTGACCGAGCCCGCGGCGGCGACATGGTTGTCCTTGATCAGCGCCGCATCTCCCAGACCGAGACGATGATTGACGCCACCGCCGGCGCGGACCGCGTACTTCTGCAAAGACCGCAACCCCGGCAACGTCTTTCGGGAATCACGGACCTTCGCCGAGGTGCCGGCGAGCTCGGTCACCCACTCCGCGGTCGTGGTCGCGATCCCGGACAGATGGCAGATCAGGTTGAGTGCGGTGCGTTCGGCGGTGAGCAGCGCCCGGGTGGGTGCGTGCACCGCGAGCACCACATCGCCACGACCGACACGGGTGCCGTCGGCGACCTGGGCGGTCACCGTGTAGTTGCCCGCGCCGATCACCTCGTCGAACACCGCCAGCACCACCGGGACACCGGCGATCACCCCGTCACCGCGGCTGACGATGGCGGCATCGGTGACGGCGTCGGCGGGAACCGTGGCCACCGAGGTGACATCGGGTCCGTACCGCAGATCCTCGTTGAGGGCGGTACGGATCAACGTGCGCACTTCGTCGGTGACCGGTTCCCCCAGCTCCGACGCCGCCACCTGACCGATGAAGCCGGCTGTCATTCCCCGGATCCCGGGTTGCCGATGGCGATCATCCGCTCGACGCTCCGGCGTGCCTTGGCGGCCACATCCTCGGGCACGAACACCTCGTCCTTGCCCTCCCGCAGGGCGCGCAACAGCGCGGCCGGGGTGATCATCTTCATGTACGGGCACGATGCACGGCCGTTGACCGGCTGGAAGTCGATGCCCGGCGCGGCCTTGCGCAACTGGTGCAGCATGCCGATCTCGGTGGCCACCAACACCTGCTTGGCCTTGGTTTCGCGGGCGGCGTCGATCATGCCGCCGGTGGACAGGATCTTGACCTTCTCCGCCGGAACGAAACCCTCCCCTGCCAGGTACAGAGCCGATGTTGCGCAACCGCATTCGGGGTGGATGAACAGGTCGGCGTCCGGGTGGGATTCGGCCTGCTCGGTGAGTTCGTCACCGTTGATGCCGGCGTGGACGTGGCATTCACCCGCCCAGATGTGGATGTTGTCGCGGCCGGTCTTGCGCTTGACGTGCGCACCGAGGAACTGGTCGGGCAGGAACAGTACGTCCTTGTCCGGGTCGATCGACGCCACGACCTCGACGGCGTTGGACGAGGTGCAGCAGATGTCGGTCAGGCCCTTCACCGCGGCGGTGGTGTTGACGTACGACACGACGACGGCGTCGGGGAACTCGGCCTTCCATTCGCGCAGTTCGTCGGCGGTGATGGAGTCGGCGAGCGAGCAGCCGGCGCGGGCATCGGGGATCAGCACGCGCTTGTTCGGGCTGAGGATCTTGGCGGTCTCGGCCATAAAGTGCACGCCGCAGAACACGATCTCGTCGGAGTCGACCTCGGCGGCGATCCGAGACAGTGCCAGCGAGTCACCCACGTGGTCGGCGACGTCCTGGATCGCGGGCAGCTCGTAGTTGTGGGCGAGCAGAGTGGCGTTGCGGGCGCGGGCGAGCCTGCGCACCTCCTCCGCCCATTCGGCGGTGGGCTCCACCCCGGTGTAGCCGCCGGGTCCGTCCACCCATTCGGCATCGATCAAACCGGGATCGATCAAACCGGGACCCGACAGGGTTGCCGGGCGGTCGCTGATGATGCTCATCGTCACTCCTCACGAGCAAGGGGCTGGTGCGCGGGCCGACCGCTGCCAGACGGCCGTCCCCGCGTGTTCCGGCTCATCGGGTCTGAATCACCGGAGGTTTTCGACTCATGGTCGAAAACTCTGTCCATCGTAACACCGCTCACAGTCGGTCCATTCCCGGCCGGGTCTCCTGCACCGGCGCACCCTAGACTCGACGCCATGCCGGATGAGCCCGCACCCCCGCCGACCGGCGATCCGTCGGCACCGGACCCACCCGATCAGCCCCTGCGCGTCGAGGTTCTCAGCGCCGTGTTTCAGGTCCGCGCCGCCGGCGATATGTCGCAACAGGACACGCCGAGATTGTGTGTCCTGCTGCGCGATCCCGATGGCGGCGGCCGGACCTGCCCCCGGCGCGCACTCCCCGGAGGTGACGTCGGCCCGCGGGAAACCCTGGCGCAGAGCGCGAGACGGCACCTGGCCGACGACCTGGACGTCGCGGGTCTCGCGCACATCGAACAGTTGTCCGTGTTCTCGGCGCCACACCGCGTGCCGGGGACCCGCACCATCGCGTCGACCTATCTGGGATTGCTTCCCAGCGACGCCCGCACGCAACTGCCCGACGGCGCGGCATGGGTGCCGGTCGACGCACTCGACCCGGTCACCGGACCACTCGTGCACGACCACGGCAAGATCGTCGACGCGGCACGGCAGCGGCTAGCGGCGAAACTGTCGTACACGAATATCGCGTTCGCACTGGCGCCCAGACAGTTCGCGATGTCCGAGCTATCCGAAATATATTGCGCTGCACTCGGTTACAACGTTGATACGACCAACCTGCTGAGGGTGCTGTCGCGGCGGGCCGTCGTGGTGGCCACCGGCACCGTCGGCAGGACGGGCCGTAACGGGGGCAGGCCTCCCGCTCTCTACCGCTTCGCCGATTCCGAGTTGCGGGTCACCGACGAGTTCGCGACGCTACGCCCGCCGATGTGACGCGTGTCCGACTCGACCAACCTTGTCGGTTGATGCGCAAGCGTGCGAGCCCTGAAACCGCGTGAGATGACATTGTCGGCTCACCAGGTTTCGAGGCTCGGTCGCTGGGCGACCTAACACCTCAACCGGCGAGGAGTCGGTTTCTCGGCGCGCCGGCGGCAGAAAACTCCTCGAGACTCAACCGGCAGGTCGGTCTCCTACGCCCAGGTCCGGGTCCTGTGTCGAGAGGGTGAATACCAGGTAGAGGAGTGTCGCGGTGAACGGTGCACAGATGAGCAGCACCCACGGTGACGGGATGAGTGTCCACCAGCGACCGTCGAAGAGGTCGGCACCGAACTCGAAGGTCGCGCCCACCGGCAACGACTTCGGGTCGTCGAAACGCCAGGCAGCCATCCGGTCACCGACCACGGACGCGACCACCGACCCGGCGACCGTCGCCCCACCGAGTGCCAGGAACCCAGCCGGGCCGCGCCAGGGCCGCGCCGCCACCCAGGAGATCGCGGCGGCCACCAGCCCGTACACGAACAGCAGCACCGCCAGCCAGGCCATCGACTCGTACTCGGCGGAGTCGCCGCCTCCGATGATCTCCGCGTACTTGGCCGAGATCACCCGCCCGGTCACCGTCGGCGTGACCATCGCCCACACCGTCCCCACGGCCGCCCCGAGCAGGACGACTCCACACACCACCGCAAGCAGTGCCGAACGAGGTGGCCACGGGCCGGCGCGGCGCTGCGGCCTCGCCGCCGCGTCCGCCACAGCGGCGGTCATCGGTGATACATTTCCGTCGAATCGACCGAGCCGTGTCGTGAGCACCGCGCCGACCAGCCGTCGGGCCGCACCTGCACCACCATCCGGCGACCGCACTGGCCGCAGAACCGCGGCGGTTCGAGACCGAGCCGGGCGGCGGGCGGGATCGCGTCGGGTGACTGCAATTCCAGTTCGATCCCGGTGTAGACACCGAATTTGCACGGCTCGGCGAGCGGGCCCGGGACGTCGAGCTCCGGGGTGGGGGCGGACGGTCCGCTCGGGACCGTGCGCCTGCGGCGTGGCGTGTCGACCATGTCCGCCACTCTAGTGTCGCCGCCGCGGGCGCCTCTCCAACCGTCCGCAGGCTCCACTAGAGAGTGTCGTTCAGCGTCTTGATCGGCATCGACAGGTCGACGAGCAGATCGAGATCGTCCTCGGCGGGCCGCCCGAGCGTCGTCAGGTAGTTGCCGACGATGACCGCGTTGATGCCGCCGAGGATGCCTTGCTTGGCACCGAGGTCACCGAGGGTGATCTCGCGGCCTCCGGCGAACCGCAGGATGGTGCGCGGCAACGCCAACCGGAACGCGGCAACGGCCTTGAGTGCCTCCGAGGCGGGCAGCACGTCAAGGTCGCCGAACGGGGTGCCCGGGCGGGGGTTGAGGAAGTTCAGCGGCACCTCATCGGGTTCGAGTGCGGCGAGCTGGGTGGCGAACTCGGCGCGCTGTTCCACGCTCTCCCCCATGCCGAGGATGCCGCCACAGCACACCTCCATGCCGGCCTCGCGCACCATCCGCAGGGTGTCCCAGCGTTCCTCATAGGTGTGGGTGGTGACGACGTTGGTGAAGTGCGACTTGGCGGTCTCCAGGTTGTGGTTGTAGCGGTGCACACCCATCGCGGCCAACTGGTCGACCTGTTCTTGGGTGAGCATGCCGAGGCTGCAGGCGATCTGGATGTCGACTTCGTTGCGGATGGCCTCGATGCCGGCGGCCACCTGGCTGAGCAGGCGCTTGTCGGGGCCGCGGACGGCCGCGACGATGCAGAACTCGGTGGCGCCGGTCTTGGCGGTCTGTTTGGCTGCTTCCACCAGCGAGGGGATGTCGATCCAGGCGGTACGCACCGGCGACTCGAACAGGCCCGACTGCGAGCAGAAGTGGCAGTCCTCGGGACAGCCGCCGGTCTTGAGCGAGATGATGCCCTCGACCTCGACCTCGGGACCGCACCACTTCATGCGGACGTCGTGGGCCACCTGCAGCAGTTCGGGCAGCCGGTCGTCGGGTAGGCGCAGCACCTGCAGGGTCTGGTCGTAGTCGAGGGCCTCGCCGCGTTCGAGCACCTGCTCGCGGGCGATGTCGAGGATGTCGCGTTCGGGGGTGTCGGCGCCGGGGATGTCGGAGGTGATGTCGTCGGGGCGCACGGGGGCCTGGGTCATTGAAGAACTCCTGTCATGTTCGGGTGGTCTGTGGGTGATGGTGCTGTGGTCGTCGATGAGGTGGTGGGGTCAGGTGGTCGGGTCGCCGGACCCCTCGTGACCCTCGCTCCTTCGTCGCTTCGGCCTCGGGGATCAAGAAGCCGGTCGCTTCGGCCTCGGGGATCAAGAAGCCGGTCACCTCGGCCGCGGGGATCAAGCCGGGCGGCCGCGATCCAATCTGGATCGAACCAGGCGGGGGCGGCGGTGCGGAAATCGTCGGGTGGGAGCGCACCGGCACCGTCGGGGATGACACCGACGACGGGGACGCCGGTCAGGCGGGGCAGGTCGTCACGGTTGCAGGTCATCGCCAGATCCGGTTCGGCGGGCCAGGCACCGATGATGAGGCCGGCCACATGCAGGCCGCGGGCCCGGATCGCGTCGACGGTCAGTTCGGCGTGATTGAGGGCGCCCAGACCGGCCTGCACGACCACCACCACCTCGGCGTCGACGGCGGCGGCGACGTCCAGCAGAGTGAGGTTCTCGGCGAGGCGGACGAGTACCCCACCCGCCCCCTCGACCAGGGTGAGGTCGTGGTCGGCGGCCAGTTCGGTCACGGCGCCGACGACAGCCGTCAGGGTGACAGGTTCTGCGCCGGCCCGTCGGGCGGCGGTCTCCGGCGCGAGAGGTTCGGGGTATCGGGCGCATTCGGCGGTGGTGATCGACCCGGTCAGACGCTCGATGACGGCCAGGTCGCCCGGCTCGCCGGGCAGGACTCCGGTCTGTATCGGTTTGCACACGGCGACGTCATCGAAGACCGCGGCCAGCGCGGCAGTGGCGATGGTCTTGCCGACATCGGTGGACGTTCCGGTGACAGCGACGATCCGTCCGGTCATCGGATCTGTGCCCCCACTTCACGCAACGCCGCCAGCACCACGTCGCCGACGTGATCGAGGGTTGCGTCATCGAGGTCGGCGCGCACGGTCAGCCGCAGCCGGGAGGTGCCCGGCTCCACCGACGGCGGCCGGAAGCAGCCGACGAGCACTCCGCGTTCGCGGCAGGCCAGCGCAGCGGCGACTGCGGGTTGCGGATCACCCACGATCAGCGAGATCACGGCCGCGGACGGAGTGGCCGCACCACAGCGCTCGGCCAACCGAATCGCGTTGGACCGCAACCGGTCCGGATAGTCCGGTTGGGCACGGAGGATACGCAGCGCGGCGAGCGCCGCACCGGCGGCGGCCGGGTTGAGGCCGGTGTCGAAGATGAAGGTGCGGGCGGTGTCAATGAGATGCTCACGTAGCACGGAGCTACCGGCGACCAGTCCGCCCTGTGCGCCCAGCGATTTGGACAGCACCCCGGTGACGACGAGATCCGGCGCGCCGGCCAGCCCGCATTCGGCGACCAGACCAGCGCCGCCGGGTCCACGGACACCGAGCGCATGTGCCTCATCAACGAGCAGTGCGGCACCGTTGTCGTGGGCCGCCGCATACAGTTCGCGGATCGGGGCGGGTTCACCGTCGACCGAGTAGATCGAGTCGGTGACGACGAGCGCCCGGGGCTCGTCACGTTCGGCCAGCACCTTTCGTACGGCCTCGTGATCACCCCGATCGACGACGACGACCCGCGCCCGCGACAGCCTGCAGCCGTCGATGAGGGATGCGTGCGTACCGGTGTCGCTGACGATGAGGCTGCCGCGGCCGGCGAGCGCGGTGACGGCGCCGACGTTGGCCAGATAGCCGGACGAGAAGACGAGTGTGGCGGGCGTCCCGAGGAAGTCGGCGAGCTCATTCTCCAGATCCGTGTGCAGGCCGGTGGTACCGCACACCAGTCGCGACGACGTCGATCCGGTGCCCCACTCGTCGAGGGCGGCGTGCGCGCCGGCGATGACGTCGGGATGGGTGCTCAGGCCCAGGTAGTCGTTGGACGCGAGATTGATGAGCGGCGCGGCGGAATCCCGAACGTACGGCTCGCGGTGCAGACCTGCGTCGGCGCGTGCGATTCCGGCGTCGACGAGCCACGCCAGAGCATCGGTGTGCACGGGGCTGGTGGTGATCATCTGTTCTCTCCCTGGGACAGCGACAGGAGTCGGTGTCGCGCCGTGGCCGCCGACGCGATACCTGCACAGATGGCGGCGATGTCGTCGTCGGTGCACAGGAAGGGCGGCATGGTGTAGACGAGGTCGCGGAACGGCCGCAGCCAGACCCCGGCGTCCACTGCGGACCGCGTCGCGATGGCCATGTCGACGGGTTCGTCGAGTTGCACGACACCGATCGCACCGAACACCCGCACATCCCGGACTCCGGGCTCGGTGCGCAGCGGTTCAAGACCGGCCGCAAGCCCGGCCGAGATCTGCGCGACGCGCTCACGCCACGAGGAGTCGAGGAGCAGGTCGATGGAGGCGACGGCGACGGCGCACGCGAGCGGGTTGGCCATGAAGGTGGGACCGTGTGCCAGGCCGCCTGCCTCACCGGCACTGATGGCCACGGCGATCCGGGCGGTGCACAGCGCAGCGGCGAGGGTGAGGTAGCCACCGGTGAGCGCTTTGCCGATACACATGATGTCGGGCGCTACCCGGGCGTGGTCGGCGGCGAAAAGCTCTCCGGTGCGGCCGAATCCGGTGGCGATCTCATCGAAGATCAGCAGAACGTCACGGGCGTCGCAGATCTCACGCAGGGCCCGCAGCAGACGCGGGTCGTGAAACCGCATGCCGCCCGCCCCCTGCACCACGGGCTCGACGATAACGGCAGCGAGTTCACCTGCGTGAGAACCGATCTCGTCGTCAATCAGGGCGATGTACGCATCGAGCACGGCGTCGCCCGAACCGATCGCGGGTGGTTCGGGCACAAAGATCTGCTCGGGCAACACCGAGCTCCACATGGCGTGCATCCCGCCATCGGGGTCGCACACGCTCATCGGGGTCAGGGTGTCGCCGTGGTAACCGCCGCGCCAGGTGAGCAGTCGGGTGCGTTCGGTCCGGCCGCGGCTGCGCCAGTACTGGATGGCCATCTTGACGGCCACCTCCACCGAGACGGAACCGGAGTCGCAGAAGAACACCCGCTCCAACCCATCAGGGGTGAGGTCCACCAAACGCCGGGCCAATTCTGCGGCGGGCCGGTGTGTGAGGCCACCGAACATGACGTGCGCCATCGAATCGAGTTGGGTGGTGACGGCGGCATCGAGTACGGGGTGTCGGTAGCCGTGGATCGCGGCCCACCAACTGCTCATGCCGTCGACCACCGTGCGGCCATCGGCCAGGTGCAACCGCACCCCCTGCGCACTGTCGACGACGAGCGGCTCCGACGGTGCGGGCATGGCGCCGTAGGGATGCCAGATGTACTCGGCATCGATCCTGCTGATCGTCGCCTCGTCCACGGTGGTGCCTCACTTCACACAGGGATGTCGTATCACGGGCTGCTGTCGCGGGCGCGGGGCCGCCGCGCCGGTCCTGAACACTGTACAGGTGCGACCTGTACGCCGTACAGGCGATGCCGCGCGTCCCCTACCCTGTATGCGTGAGCAATACGCGCGGCGACATCCTCACCGCTGCCCGGGACATCCTTGCCGAGCACAGCCTCGCCGACCTGTCGATGCGCCGGTTGGCCACTGAACTCGGTGTCCGACCGAACGCGCTGTACTGGCATTTCACCGACAAGCAGACCCTGCTGGCCGCCCTCGCCGACGACATCCTGGGCGGTATCCCGCCCGCGCCCGAGTCGTTGCCCTGGGACGAGCGTCTGGCCTGGCTGGCCACCGGAATGCGGGCCGCGCTGCTCGCCGTCCCCGACAGCGCGGAAGTGGTCTCATCAAGCTGGGCCAGCGGCCTGTCGGCCACACACATCGCCGACGAGATCGCGGCGGCCGCCCTGCAGGCGGGTCTGCGTGAGCGGGATGCGCGAGGGGTGTCGACGGCGCTGTGTCAGCTGGTCCTGGGCCTGACCATCGAGGAGCAGACCCGTGCCCAGATGGAACGCCTGTCGGTGACGGGGCCGTCCGGGCGCGATTTCACGGTCGAGTTCACCGACGCGCTCGGGGTGATCATCGACGGCGCCCGCACTCGTGCCGACACACCCCGGGCCGATGCGCCATAGTCAGAACCTGATTCACCCGACCACGACCCGGACGACCGCACCCGTGTACCGGACCGACCTCGACGGCCTGCGTGGGCTGGCGATCATGCTGGTGGCCTGCTTCCACGTCTGGTTCGGCCGGGTCTCCGGTGGTGTCGACGTGTTCCTGACGCTCTCGGGCTACTTCTTTCTGGGCTCACTGTTGCGGCACACAATCTCCGCGCAGAAGCCGGGCGTCTCGTTCCGGACGGCCGTGAATCCGTGGCCCCGGCTGTCGCGGTTGTTGCGCCGGCTCTTGCCCGCGCTGATCACCGTGCTGCTCGCGGTGACGCTGCTGACTGTGCTGATCCTGCCGCAGACCCGCTGGGTGGACATCGGCCGCGAGGTGATCGCGAGCGCCCTCTATTTCCAGAACTGGTATCTGGCGGGCAACTCGCAGGACTATCTGGCGGCCAGTTCCACGAACAGTCCGCTGCAGCACGTGTGGTCGATGGCGGTGCAGGGCCAGTTCTTCCTCGTCACCCTGCTCGCCATGCTCGCCCTCGCCGGACTGCTCAAGCTCGGCGCGCGGGTCGTCGCGGCACTGGCACGTCCGGCGGTGATCCGCGCCATCGTCGGATTGGCCGTTCTGACGGTGGCCGTGGCGTCGTTCGCGTGGGCCCAGCACCGGATGGCGATCAATCAGCCGTACAACTATTTCGACACCCGATCCCGCGCGTGGGAGCCGCTTGCCGGGGGCCTACTGGCGATCTGGTTACCGACGATCCGCGTGCACCGGATGGTCCGCAATGCCGTCGCGTTCTCCGCCCTTGCCCTGATCGTCTCGTGCGGCTGGTGGATCGACGGGGTGAACGAGTACCCGGGGCCGATGGCGCTGGTTCCCGTGGGTGCGACGCTGGCGATCATCTGGGCGGGGTCCGTGGCGCAGGAGAAGGCGCGGCCGGGAGAACTGCCGCGGCCGATGCCCGAAGTCAGTCGGGCGATGGCGGGGCAAGGGCCGGTGTGGCTGGGGTCGATCGCCTACTCGCTGTACCTGTGGCACTGGCCGTTGCTGATCTTCTACCTCGCCTGGCGCGGCACGGACCAGGCCAACGCTCTCGAAGGGGTCGGCCTGCTGGCCGCGTCGATCGCGCTGGCATGGGCCACCAAGAGGTACATCGAGGATCCCCTGCGCAGTGGATCGAGGCGCAGCCACACCTCCGGCCGATTGGCATGGCTCGACTACCGGACGACGGTGTCGTCGATCCTCGTGGTCCTGACGGTCGTGTCGGGTGTGGGGATCAAGGCGTGGGAGCGTCATGTGTCAGCGACCGTCGTCGACACCAGGAATCTGGATCCGGCCGTGTATCCGGGTGCGCGGGCGTTCCTCAACGGGGCACACGTTCCGGACGTCGATCCGCGCCCCACACCGCTGGAGGTGTTGCACGACTACCCGGAGACCTCCACCGACGGATTCATGAGCGATTTCACCGACGGCGAGATTCATGTCGGAACGTACGGCGCACCGAACGGCAGGAAGACGATCGCGCTGGTCGGCGGTTCGCATTCGGAGATGTGGATCACCGCGCTGAACATCATCGGCAAACGCAGCGACTTCACCGTCAAGACGTATCTGAAGATGGGTTGTCCGCTCTCGACCGATCCTGAACCCAAGCAGCAGGGAGTACCGTACCCGCAGTGCTACGAGTGGGGGCAGCGCGTCGTCGAACGGGTCTTGGCCGACCGGCCCGACGCGGTGTTCACCACCTCCACCCGACCCCATGACCGCAAACTCGGCGACTGGGTGCCGCCGGACTATCTGCCGATCTTCGACACGTTCCTCGACGCCGGCATCCCTGTTCTGGGCATCCGCGACACCCCTTGGCCGCACAACCGGGACGGCGGAATCGACACCCCGACATGCCTGGCCGACGGCGGTTCGGCCACCACTTGCGCGACCCGCCGGACCATGGCGTTGCTGGACGAGGATCCGGCGCGCGAAATCGCCGGAACCCGGCCGCTGTTCCATCCGCTCGACGTCTCCGACGGGGTGTGTGAGCGCCCCGGCAGTACCCCGGACCCGATCTGCCCGGCGATCGTCGGCAACATCATCGTGTACAAGGACTGGCATCACCTCAGTGCCACCTACGTGCGGAGTCTGACGGACGAACTCGAACGGCAGATGGGCCTGGCCATCCCCTGGGCGGGGCGCTCGGGCGGATGAGCCACGCGGGAGTGAGATGCGCTGGTCGAGATGACCAGCCCGGTCATCACCGATAGGGTTCTCCCATGGATGCACCGAGCGCAGGATTGACCGAACCTGCACAGCCCGGCGGACCCGCTGACACCACCGACCCGGAACCCCCACCGATTCAGGTGTGGCCGGGTACGCCCTATCCGCTGGGAGCCACCTACGACGGTGCGGGTACCAACTTCTCGCTGTTCTCCGAGGTCGCCAACGCCGTCGATCTGTGCCTGATCGAGAGTGACGGCACTGAACGCCGCATCCGGCTGGAGGAGGTGGACGGTTACTGCTGGCATTGCTATCTGCCGAATGTCGGGCCGGGCCAGTTCTACGGTTTCCGGGTGCACGGCCCGTACGATCCACCGGCCGGGCTGCGGTGCGATCCGAGCAAGTTGCTGCTCGATCCATACGGCAAGGCCTTTCACGGCGATTTCGACGGCGACGCGTCGTTGTTCTCCTACCCGCTGCCGGACAGGCACGATGGCGTGGGTGTTCCTTCCGAACCGGGCGAGAGCATCGAGGCCACCTCCGACGGACCGTCCACACCCGCGACCGAAACAGGGCCCCCGCGTGGCAACGCTGAGCCCGGCGACGGTTACGCACCCACCAAGGATGCCGCGGATACCGGTGGTGCCCCCGCGCTTTCCGATGGCACACCCGACGAGGTGACCGGGGCGCGGACGTCATCGGCCGAGACTTCGCCGGAGGCCATGGCAGAGCCTGCACCCGCGACTGACGAACCTGCTGATCCTGCTCTGCCGCAGCTGAATTCACTGGGCCACACGATGTTGTCGGTGGTGATCAACCCGTACTTCGATTGGCAGAACGATCACTCCCCGGGCCACCCGTACCATCAGACGATCATTTACGAGGCGCACGTCAAGGGGATGACCGCCACCCACCCGGACGTCCCGGCCCAGTTGCGCGGAACGTATGCGGGACTGTGCCATCCGGCGATCATCGATCATCTGAAAGAGCTGGGTGTCACGGCGATCGAGCTGATGCCGGTGCACCAGTTCATGCAGGACACGGTGCTACGCGATCAGGGTTTGCGAAACTACTGGGGCTACAACACCTTCGGCTTTCTCGCCCCGCACATCGAATACGCCTCGAACCCGGACCGGCCGGCGTCGGCGGTCACCGAGTTCAAGGCGATGGTGCGCGAATTCCACAAGGCCGGAATCGAAGTGATCCTCGACGTGGTGTACAACCACACCGCCGAGGGCAACCATATGGGCCCGACGATCAGTTTCCGCGGTATCGACAATCGGGCCTATTACCGGGTCGTCGAGGACAACCGGGAAATGTACATGGACTACACGGGCACCGGAAACAGCCTCAACGCCCGTCATCCGCATACCCTGCAACTGATCATGGATTCGTTGCGGTACTGGATCCTGGAAATGCATGTCGACGGTTTCCGGTTCGACCTGGCGTCGACGCTGGCCCGTGAATTGCATGACGTGGACCGGCTTTCGGCGTTCTTCGACATCGTGCAGCAGGATCCGGTGATCAGCCAGGTCAAGCTGATCGCAGAGCCGTGGGACATCGGCGAGGGCGGATATCAGGTGGGCAATTTTCCGCCGCAGTGGACGGAGTGGAACGGCAAATACCGTGACACCGTGCGGGACTACTGGCGAGGTGAACCGGCAACGCTGGGCGAGTTCGCGTCCCGGCTCACCGGGTCGTCGGATCTGTACGAGGCCACCGGCCGACGCCCGCTGGCGAGCATCAACTTCGTCACCGCACACGACGGTTTCACGTTGCGGGATCTGGTGTCGTACAACGAAAAACACAACGAGGCCAACGGCGAGGGCAACCGCGATGGCGAGAGCCACAACCGGTCGTGGAACTGCGGCGTCGAGGGCCCCACCGACGACCCGGACATCCTGGAACTTCGGGCCCGGCAGCAACGTAATGTGCTGGCCACGCTCTTCCTGTCCCAGGGCACCCCGATGCTCGCGCACGGCGACGAGATCGGCCGCACACAGCACGGCAACAACAATGTGTACTGCCAGGATTCGCCGCTGGCGTGGATGGATTGGTCACTG